>NZ_JBFTZW010000005.1:0-127222 GCF_056406555.1 Arthrobacter sp. P1_B4 | reverse complement strand
GCCGGAGCCGGAGCTTCAGCCTTGGGTACTGCAGCCGCCGGCGCTGTGGGCGCAGCGGGGCCAGGCGCAGGCGCCGGACGGGTCGCTGCCGGGCTGGCAGATGCCTGGGGGGCGGACGCCGGAGCTTCTGACTTCGAAGCTGCGGGGGCGTCGGGGTAAGCGTTGCGCAGTTTCCGCACAACGGGAGCCTCGATTGTTGACGAGGCGGAGCGAACGAATTCGCCCAGTTCCTGCAGTTTGGTTACTGCATCTTTGGAAGTAATACCGAGCTCTTTAGCAAGCTCATGTACGCGGACCTTGGCCACATTTCTCCTGTCTCGGTCCGCACCGAGCCAGGCACGAACCGTCTACTTCTTACTGCGGGCCTCCGCCGCGAATGCAGCTGAAAGGCCCATTGCAGAGCGCAACAAAGTTGTCATCGTTGCGCACTCATCGCTGGGAACTCATCGGGTTTCCATCAGTTTTCTGACCCGCTTTCAGGTTGGACGGTTGTTGCTGCGGCCACCGGGGTGCCCACGGCTTCCGTGCCGGCAGTGATCCGGCGTTCAACATCGGCTGTACCGGCTGCGCCGTTGAGGGCGCGGCCGAACGCTCGACGTTTGACCGCCAGTGCCAGGCACTTTTCGCTGGGGTGCAGCCATGCTCCCCGGCCAGCCATCCGGCGTCGTTCATCCACCACGACGGCGGACGAACCACCGGCGCCGGCGACGAGCCGGAGTAACTCCGACCGCGATCCTTTTTGTCGGCATCCGATACAGGTGCGCTGCGGCTGATTCCCGAGGTGTTGCACATGTGCCACGTTCGAGTATCTTCCTGCCAGTACAACTGCTTGGTGAATCACCGCGTCCCGGGAATCCGGGAAAAACCCAGACGCGCCAAAGACACACGGATACCGGCCGTGAGGCGCGGTCATGTCTATTCTAGCCCCTCCGGCGCCCGGGTCCCGAACCCAGGCATGCCGGTCAGCTTGGAAATCACGGCTAACCCGTGAGAGCGCACACAGGCTGTGGGCCGCGATGGCGGCCCGCAGCGCCTGTTGGTGCCCGTGTTCGTGCGCTTGCGTGCCCGCGCTATTTGCCGGTGTTGACGGCGGCGTCGGAGACGATGTCGATTCGCCATCCCGTGAGCTTGGCGGCGAGACGGGCGTTCTGCCCCTCTTTGCCGATGGCGAGGGAGAGCTGGTAGTCGGGAACGACCACCCGGGCCGAACGCGTGGCTTCGTCGGTGATTGTGACCGAATTCACGCGCGACGGCGAGAGGGCGCTGGCGATGAAGGTCGCCGGATCGTCGTTGTAGTCAACGATGTCGATCTTCTCGTCGTTCAGTTCAGTCATGACCGCCCGGACACGCGACCCCATTTCACCGATGCAGGCACCCTTGGCGTTCACGCCGGGCGTGTTTGCCTTGACGGCGATCTTGGTGCGGTGGCCGGCTTCGCGGGCAAGCGCCACGATTTCGACCGAACGGTCCGCGATCTCGGGAACTTCGAGTTCGAAGAGCTTCCGGACGAGCCCGGGGTGGGAGCGGGACAGCGTGATGGACGGGCCCTTGGTGCCGCGGTGGACGTCGATCACGAAAGCGCGCAGCCGGTTGCCGTGGATGTACTTCTCGCCGGGAACCTGCTCGGGCGGCGGCAGCAGTGCCTCCACCGTGCCCAGGTTCACCTGGATCATGTGCGGGTTGTTGCCCTGCTGGATGGTGCCGGCGACAAGCTCACCTTCACGGCCCTTGAACTGGCCCAGCACGTTGTCGTCCTCAGCGTCCCGGAGGCGCTGCAGGATGATCTGCCGTGCGGTGCTCGCCGCGATGCGTCCGAAGCCCGCGGGGGTGTCCTCGAACTCGCCGATCGGGGCGCCGTCGTCGTCGATCTCGGTGGCCCAGATGGTCACGTGGCCGCTCTTGCGGTCGAGCTCGGCCCGGGCCTTTTCGAAGGCGCCGGGGGTCTTGTGATAGGCCACGAGCAGTGCCTGCTCGATTGTTGGAATCAGGAGATCCAGCGGGATTTCACGCTCACGCTCCAGGAGTCTCAGTGCGCTCATGTCAATATCCATCAGGCCTCCTCAGAAGGTCCATTGTTTGCTTTTTCCAAGCCGGCCTCTTCGAGGTGGCTGAACTCTATCTCGACTTTTCCGCTGCGGATCCTGTCGAAAGGAAGCTTGACGGGTTCACCTTGTTTGGGCTTCATGCCCTTCTTGACGGCGATTTCCGGAACGAGGGTGACTCCCCCATCGTCTACGGACTGGACCCTGCCGGTGACGTTGTCGCCTTGGATCACGTTCACGTTGACCATCCGCCCGCGGGCACGGTGCCAGTGCCGCTCCTCTGTCAGTGGACGGCCGACGCCGGGTGAAGAGACTTCGAGCTCATAGGGGCGCGCGTCCATGCTGGGGTCGTTGTCCAGGGTGTCCGAAAGGGTCTTGGAGATCTCGGCGATGACGTCGAGCCCGACGCCCCCGGTCTCCTCCTGCGGCAGGTCCACCACTACGTGGACCACCCGGTTGGCGCCGGCGACATGGATGGATACGTCCTCCAGGTACAGCCGGTTCGCCAGTACTGCGGGTTCCAGGAGTGCGTGAAGGCGCTCGGCCTCGACATTTTGAACGGTTGCGGCTTCAGCCTTTCCCGTCCCGGTCCGGTCTGTTGAAGTCGTGGCTTCTGCGTTGGTCATGATGCCGGCCGCCTCCCGCTAGATGATGTTGTGTGTACTAGCCTAGCGATTTTCCGGGCGGCGTGGTGCACGCAGTTCCGGGCCGGCATGACAACATGGTCTGTTGTGAAAGACGACACCAGGGAAAAGCGATGGCAGGATCACTTTCCCCGGTCGCTCCCCCGCTATGTGCTTTTGGTGTGCCTCGCCCTGGTGGTGGTGAGCCTTGGCGTGGTCCTGACGCCGGCCAGTCCGCCGGAGCCTGCGATCCCACCCTTTTCTGAGCAGGCGCGCGCCGCCGCACTGGCCGAAACCCGGCAACTGCTGGACGCCGGCAGCCAGCTTGGCACCGCGGCCCGGGCCGACTCAAAAGACGGCCCGGCCGAGGGCGCTGATGGCCGTCCGGCCGATGCCGGGAATCCCGCCATCGACCGGACTGTGACCTTGCTGACACTCCAGGCGCAAGCTCTGCTGGCACCGGGAGAAAGTCCTGCGGACCCGGCCGGCGCGGCTTCCGCCTCCGGCCGGGCAACGCCCCCGGCAGCGTCCGCCGCACCTCTTCCGGCGACCGCCGCCGGGCTGGTGGCGGCCTTGGCAGGCAGCGGCCGCCAGCGCCTCGCGGACGCGGCCAAGGCCGACGGCGGCATGGCACGGCTCTTGGCCGCCGTCGGCACCGCTCAGCTGCTGCAGGCGTCCGCCCTCGCCGCCGGCACCGGAACGGCGGCGCCGGCAGCCGACGTAACCCCGCCGCAGGTGTCCGGCACCTGCCCGTCGCAGTCAGCAACGGCCCCAACCACAGAGCGTCAGGCCGCAACAGAACCGTCCACAGCAGCGCAGCCCGAAGGAGAGCCATCCGCGGCCGCGTCCAGCCTCGGCGGCGCCCTGGCGTCGGCTGCGCGGGCCGAGGCGCAGACCATCTACGGCTACCAGGTGGCGCTGACCCGGCTCGGCGGCGACGCGGCGAAATCCGCGGCCGGGGAACTGGCCCATCATGACGCGCTCCTTGGCGCCGTGGAATCCCTGAGCCGGCTGCACTGTTCCGCGGTGCCAGCACGCGAGGCGGGCTACGCGCTGGCGCCGTCCTTCCTGGCCTCCCCCGCCGCCGGCCTCGGCGACCTGGAAGCCGCCACCCTGCCGGTCTATGGCGACCTCGTGGCGCTGAGTGAGGGCGGGACCCGGCAGTGGGCCATCGCTGCACTGTTCGGGTCTGCGAAACGGGCGGTGCAGTGGGGTGCGGATTCCGGCGCCCTGCCGGGCCTGGACAGGGCGTCGATGCCGTCGCGGCCGGCGGGCGAAACGCCGTCGCAGCCCGCAGGCTGAACGCCGGAGCAAGCCTCGGCTTATTTTGGTAAGCCTTGGAATACTGGCATGCCCCGGCCCCGGGTGATTTGCTGTAGGCATGGAAACGACCGGCGCCGCAACCCAGCACGAGAACGAGCCGCACCACAATGACATCGCACACCGCCTCAATTGGCTCCGCGCGGGCGTCCTGGGGGCCAATGACGGCATCGTCTCCGTCGCAGCGATCGTCGTCGGCGTCGCCGGCGCGACCACCGATACCGGAGCAATCCTGCTCGCGGGCGCCGCGGGCGTGGTGGGCGGCGCTATCTCGATGGCGCTCGGGGAATATGTCTCCGTCAGCAGCCAGAAGGACAGCCAGCACGCCTTGATCGAAAAGGAGCGCCGGGAGCTGGAGGAACAGCCGGAGGAAGAGCTCGAGGAGCTCGCGGCGATCTACCAGGGCAAGGGCCTCAGCCCCGCGACCGCACGGACGGTGGCCAAGGAACTGACGGCGCACGATGCGCTCGGCGCGCACCTCTCAGCCGAACTCCATATTGACGAAACCGACATCGTGAGCCCGTGGCACGCGGCGTTCGCTTCTGCCATCGCGTTCCTCGCCGGTGCAATCCTGCCCATGATGGCCATCCTGCTGCCGCCGGAAAGCATCAGGATTCCGCTGACCTTCGTGGCCGTGCTCGTGGCGTTGGCCGCCACCGGCGCCGTGGGCGCGTGGATTGGCGGTGGCTCAAAGCTCAAAGCAGCGATCCGCGTGGTGATTGGCGGCGCCGTTGCCCTGGTGGCAACGTTCGCGATCGGCAACGCGCTCGGCGCGAGCGGCATCGTCTAAAGGCCCCCGGTCCCAGAGGAACCATCCGAGGTCCGCCTGGGGCAGGCCAACGCGGCGGCGACCCCTCCGGCCCTACGATAGGTCCCGTGAACGCGATCCCAGATGTCCCCATCCCGCCTGATCTTTCCCGCCGGTACGCCCGTACCCCTGCGGGACGCACCTGGCTGGCGACACTTCCTGACCTGATCGGGCGATTCCTCGACCAGTGGGACCTGGAGCCGGATCTGGAACCGGGGGCCCTTCCCTGGAACGGGCACGGCGGCGTCGTCATTCCTGTGCGGCGCCGGGACAGGCAGGGGTCCCAAGGCAAGGGCGAGGCAGCCGTGCTGAAGCTGGCTTTTCCGCACGAGGAGGCCACTCGCGAACACCACGCCCTCGCCCTGTGGGGAGGCCACGGCGCCGTCAGGCTGCTGGCCGCCGACGCCGGTTCCTGCGCCCTGCTCCTGGAGCGCCTGGACGCCTGCCGCTCCCTCCTGGATGTCCCGTTGGACACAGCGGTGACGGTGTGGGGCGGCGTGGTCCGCCAGCTCAGCGTGGTCCCGGACAGCCGGCCGGAGTGGCGGGAAATCGACCACGTGGCGGCACGGGCCGAGCAGTGGAGCGATGATTTCCCGGAGGCGTGGGAACACCTCGGGCGGCCGTTCCCACGCTGGCTGCTCGAGGCGGCGCTGGAGGTCTGCCAGACCCGTGGCGCCGTCGGCCGGCGGTCCGGCAAGGACGTCCTGGTCCATGCGGACCTGCACTATTTGAACGTCCTGGCCCGGCCCGGCGTCCCGGAGCCGGCAACCCGGAACCCACCGGCGGGGCCGGAACAGTACGCTGCGATCGATCCCCAGCCAATGGTCGGCGAGGCGGAGTTCGCCGTGGCCCCGGTGCTGTGGAACAGGATCCGGGAGTTGCCCCAGCAGGATCCCGGGCGGGCGCTGCTCGCGCGGTGCGCGGATTTCAGTGCGGCCGCCGGTCTGGACGCCGAGGCCGCCCGGCAGTGGAGTCTGGCGCGCGAGGTGGAGAACGCCCTCTGGTATGCCTCGCAGCGCCATCACGAAGGCGATCTGGCCCGATCGCTGTGGGTGGCGAGCACGCTGGCCGGCCGGACGCTTCCCGGCCTGCCCGCCCCGCAGTCACTCCCGACGCCCGGGGAAGCTGGCGGGATAGCTGGCGGCTAGCCCCGCACGGCCGCCAGCGCGTCGCGGACGGCGTCGACGGCGACTCTGACATCGGCGTCGTCCGTGCTCCAGTTGCTCACCGAAATCCGCAGGATATCGCGGTCCTGCCAGCGTGACCCGGACATCCAGACCCGGCCATCAGCCATGACCCTCTCCGTCACGGACCGGGTCACGGCGTCGTCGCCAAACGCCAGGGACACCTGGGTGTAGTCGACGTCGTTGAGCACCTCCACGCCGTCCAACGCCCCGAGCCGTTCGGCCAGCTGCGCGGCCCGGTGCACGAGCGTGCGGACCTGGCTGGCGACACCGTCACGGCCCAGGGATTTGAGCGCTGCCCACACCGGCACGCCGCGGGCCCGGCGGGAGAGCTCGGGCACTCTTTGGGACGGGTCTCCGGCCCCGTCGGCGGCCTGGATCAGGTAGCTGGCGTGCAGCCCCATCGCCGACCGCAGCGCCTGGGCGTCGCGCACGATCACGATCCCGCAGTCGTAGGGGACATTGAGGGTCTTGTGCGCATCTGTGCCCCACGAATCGGCCAGGCCGAGTCCCGCGGTCAGGGCGGACAGTTCGGGCACGGCGGCCGCCCAGAGCCCGAACGCCCCGTCCACGTGAACCCAGGCGCCGTGCGCCTTCGCGACGGCGATGGCCTCGGCGAAGGGGTCGAAGGCACCCGAATGCAGGTTGCCGGCCTGCAGGCACACGAGGGCCGGGCCGGGGCGGCCGCCCTCCCCGGTGCTGAGCGCAAGGTCCAGGGCGCAGTCCAGCTCGGCCGGGATGATGCGCCCCTGATGGTCGGAGGGCACCACGGTGGGGTGCCCGAGGCCCAGATAGCGCAGGCCGAGGTCGATCGTTTCGTGGCGCTCCTGGCCCGCGAAGCAGCGGATCCGGGGCGCACCGGCGAGGCCGTCGCCGTCAAGGTCCCAGCCGGCATCGGCCATGAGCCGCCAGCGGGCGGCGGCGAGCCCGGTGAAGTTGGCCATGGTGGCACCGGTGGCAAAGCCGACGTCGGACTCCTCGGGAAGACCCAGCAGCTCGAGGATCCATTTGCCGGCGGCTTCCTCGATGGCGGCGGTGGCGGGCGTGGCGAAACGCAGCCCCGTATTTTGGTCCCAGGCGCTGAGCAGCCAGTCCGCGGCCAGGGCGGCCGGCAGTGTGCCGCCGATGACCCAACCGAAGAACCGCCCGGACGGCATGGCCATCAGCCCGGGTTCGGCCTTGGCCGCGAGATAGTCCACCACATCCGCGGCCGGCATCCCGTGTGGGGGCAACGGGCCGCCGAAGTCGGCCGCGAGCTCGGCCGCCGTCGCCTTCGGTCCGATCCGGCGTGTCTCCTGGCTCTCAAGCCACCGGCGTGCGTGCCCGGCCGCGGCGTCGAGGGCATCCCGGTAGCGTTCCTCACTTGCCGACATAGCTGCATGCTACGCCCGGCGCCAACGGACCGGGAGTCCCATGCGGGTGCCGCGGACCTAGTTGGCGCGTGCACCAGTGCGGCCCTGGGCTTTTTAAGGGGATGGTGGAACGAGTGATGAAAGAGAATGCAGCTCGGGGGCCACCCGCGATGGAGGCCGCAATTTCCTCAATGTACCTTGACGGGTACGTAACCGGACGGGTACCTTCAAGGCGTGGAAGCCGTTATGCACGCCTTGTCAGACGAGAATCGCCGCAAAATTCTCGAGCACCTGCGCCGACAGCCGGCGTCGGTCTCCGAACTCGCGGCCGCACTGCCGATCGCTCGCCCGGGGGTCTCACGCCACCTCCGCGTGTTGCGCGAGGCCGGGCTCGTTGAAGTGCACTCACAGGCACAGCAGCGCATCTACAGCCTTCGGCCGGAGCCACTCGCAGAGTTGGATACTTGGCTCGGCCCGTACCGCACATTGTGGGAAGGCCGCTTAAACGCTTTGCATACCGAGATCTCGCGGGGTCACCGCGAGGAGAGGAGCACGACACAATGGCACAGCCAAACAGCGTGATAGGAAGCATTCGCTCGCTCGGTGACGGGAAGGGCGCTGTACGGATGGACTCGCTTTTCGGGACGCCGGCCACAGATCTGTGGACGGCGCTGACCGACCCGACGCGCCTCGCCCGGTGGGTCGCCCGGGTCGATGGCGACCTACATCCCGGTGGGGCGTTCACGGCAGTCTTTACGAGCGGATGGGAAGGCGCCGGACGGGTCGAGTTGTGCGAGGCACCGCGCCGGCTGACCGTGACGATGTCGCCCGGCAGCGAGGAGGAAACGGTCATTGAGGCGGTACTGACTCCCGAGGGACCTGGCACGCGGCTGATTGTTGAGGAACGCGGTCTCCCGCTCGGCGAAATCGCGGCCTATGGAGCGGGCTGGCAGGTGCACATCGAGGATCTGATCAGCTACGAGGCGGGCCTGGAATCCAGCGAGTGGCGCAGCCGATGGATCGAGCTGAACCCGGTGTACGAAGCGCGCTACCGCCTCGATGCCTAATAGGGTCGCGGTTTACCAGAGGCCGCTTCGGTTGTCCGTGAAGGGCCATGTTTGGGCCGCGCCATTCTAGGACAGGTTGTCCTGCCAGACGTCGGAACCGAGCTTGATGATCAGCGCGCCCACCACCACCAGGAACACGATCCGGATGAACTTGCTCCCCTGCCGGACCGCAGTCCGGGCACCGAGGTAGCCGCCGGCCATGTTCGCCATGCCCAGCAGCAGCCCGAGCCCCCACAGCACGGCGCCGTGCGGAACAAAGAACAGCAGGGCGCCGGCGTTAGTGGCCACGTTCACGATCTTGGCCTTGGCGCTGGCCTCCAGGAAGGCGTAGCCCATGGCCGAGACGAGGGCGATGATCAGGAACGATCCGGTGCCGGGACCGATCAGGCCGTCGTAGAAGCCGATCACGCCGCCGATCAGGCAGGCCACCACGTAGTGCCGGTGCCCCTCGTGGCGCAGCTTGGTCAGCTCACCGATGCCGGGCTGGAAGGCGGTGAAGAGCGCGACGGCGATCAGCGCCAGCACGATGATCGGCTTGAACACGCTGGCCGGCAGGTTGGCAGCAAGCGCCGCCCCGCCGTAGCTGCCTGCCAGCGCGATCGCTGCCATGGGCAGGGCGGTGCGCAGGTCGGGCCGGACGCGGCGGTAGTACGTGGCCGCGCTGGTGCTGGTACCGAAGATGGAGCCCATCTTGTTGGTCGCCAGCGCCTGGACCGGGCTGATGCCCGGCACCAGGAGCATCGCCGGGAGCTGGATGAGCCCGCCGCCACCGACGACGGCGTCGACCCATCCGGCCGCCAGGCCGGCCACGACGATCAGGATGACAGTTCCGAGCTGGATCGATTCGAGTCCGGAGACCATTGCCTAGTGCGGCCCGGGACGGCGCGGCATCAGCTGTTGCGCACGGCGTTGACCACGTAGTCAACAGCCTTGTCAACGGCTACATTCTCGGCATTGCCGCTGCGGCGGTCCTTGATCTCCACGACGCCGTCCACGAGTCCGCGCCCGACGGCGAGGATGGTGGGGACGCCGACAAGTTCGGCATCGCCGAACTTCACGCCGGGGGAAACTTTGGGGCGGTCGTCATAGATGACGTCCAGGCCGGCAGCCTCGAGCTCCAGGGACAGTTTTTCGGCGGCGGCGAAGATTTCCTCACCGCGGCCCACGGCCACAACGTGGACGTCGGCGGGGGCGACGGCGCGCGGCCAGACCAGGCCCCGGTCATCGTGGTTGGACTCTGCCAGGGCCGCCACGGCGCGGGTGACGCCGACGCCGTAGGAGCCCATGGTCACCACCACCTGCTTGCCGTTCTGGTCCAGGACTTTCAGGTCCAGGGCGGCGGCGTACTTCCGGCCGAGTTGGAAGATGTGGCCCATTTCGATGCCGCGGGCGGTTTCGAGGGGACCGGAACCGTCGGGCGCCTCGTCGCCGGCGCGCACCTCGGTGCACTCGATGACTCCGTCCCAGCCGAAGTCGCGTCCGGCGACGAGGCCAAAGACGTGCTTGCCTGCCTCGTTGGCGCCGGTGACCCAGGCAGAGCCGCTGACGACGCGGGGATCCACAAGGTAGAGCAGCTTTGCGGCGCCCTCGCTGCCCAGCAGCGGCGCATCCAGGGACATGCCGGGGCCGAGGTAGCCCTTGACGATCAGGGGCTGCTTCTTGAGATCGTCTTCGTTGGCGGCCTCGAGCGTGATCTCGCCGGCAATCGGCAGGAAGGACCCGATGTTCGCCTCGACGCGCTTGAGGTCAACGCCGCGGTCTCCGGGGAGGCCGATGACGACGATCTGGCGTTCGCCGGTGGGCAGCGTCACGGCGAGGACGACGTTCTTGAGCGTGTCGGCGGCGGTCCAGGGACTGCCGTCGGCCTCTGTGCGCGGAACCAGGACGTTGGCGGCGTCGACGAGAGTTTCGATGGTGGGGGTGTCCGGGGTGTCGCGGACTTCGGCGGCCGGGGCGTTGCTGAAGTCGATGTCCGCGGGGACCACGGTGGTGACGGCCTCGACGTTGGCCGCGTAGCCGCCGGCCGAGCGCACGAAGGTGTCCTCACCGATCTCGGTGGGGTGCAGGAATTCCTCGCTCTTGGACCCGCCCATGGCACCGGCAGTGGCAGCAACCGGAATCACTTCGAGGCCGAGGCGCTCGAAGATCTTCAGGTACGCGACGCGGTGGGCGGCGTAGCTGTCGTCCAGGCCGGCGTCGTCGACGTCGAAGGAGTAGGAGTCCTTCATGATGAATTCGCGGCCGCGCAGCAGGCCTGCGCGGGGACGCGCCTCATCGCGGTACTTGTTCTGGATCTGGTAGATGCTCAGCGGCAGGTCCTTGTACGAGGAGTACAGGTCCTTGACCAGCAGGGTGAACATCTCCTCGTGCGTGGGGGCCAGAAGGTAGTCGTTACCCTTGCGGTCCTTGAGCCGGAAGATGCCCTCGCCGTATTCGGTCCAGCGGTTCGTGGCCTCGTAGGGTTCCTTGGGCAGCAGCGCCGGGAAGTGGACTTCCTGGGCTCCGATGGCGGTCATTTCCTCGCGGATGACCTGCTCCACCTTGCGCAGCACACTCAGCCCCAGCGGGAGCCAGGTGTAAATGCCGGGCGCGGCCCGCCGGATGTAGCCGGCGCGGACCAGGAGCCGGTGGCTGGCCACCTCGGCGTCGGCGGGATCTTCGCGCAGGGTGCGCAGGAACAGCTTGGAGAGTCGAAGGACCACAGGTGGGGTATCCGTTTCTGGGGAAGTGCGGGCAAAGCCTAAGAAAAGCATCTAGGTACTAATCTACCGTCCAGAGCGCACCGCTTTGCCGCGCCGGCCCCGCTGCGCCCCCGCTACTGCCCCGCTTCTCGCCCGCTTCTGCGGGGCCGGGCGCATGGAAGAGCCACGCCATAACTGGTGGAAGCCCCTGGCCGTTTCCGGCTGGTCATCCCGTCATGGCGTGGCTCCGTGGCCCCAGCACCCCCCAGATCTCAGGCTGCGAGCTACTTGGTGTCGTCTCCAGGCGTTGTCTTCCCCGGAAAATGCGTTGGGGAGTGTGTGCGCCTATGCGACACGGCTAGGTAGAACCTATGTGACATGCGGCCGGGAAGCAATAGTCTGCAACCGGATATTTTCGGCATGTCGTTGCGGGTCCATGCGGGGCGGTAATCGGGCTACTTCCCGACGAGCACGGCGGCCTGATCCAGTAATTTTCCGGCCCGGAAGATGGCGTCGGCCTCGCTGCCGCCACCTGCCGCGCTGACGGTGATGAGAACGCCGTCCTGGATCACCTGTCCGGTAATCGCCGATTGCTTCCGGCCGCCCGGCAGTGTGCTGTCTGTCCGGTACGCGACGGTGCCCGCGGTTGAGCCGAATCCGGCCAGCTTGGTCAGTTTGAGGTCCACTTTGGTGCCATTGGTCGTGAATGAAAGGGCTGAGCACTTATTGAAGTCCTCGCCCTGGGCGAGTCCCTTCTCGAGCAGCTTGGCGTCAGCCCGGAACGCCAGGGAGACACCCGTGGAAGCGCCCGTCCCGGCATCTTGGGCCACCCCCGCCGCGACCGCCGTGCCCTCGGTCGAGGCTGCCTGGCCGCCAAGGGCCAGAGCCGCGCACTCCGCGGGTTCTACCGAGATCGACGCCAGCAAGGACTTTGCCTGTTCGACCGACTTCTTGAGATCGGCAAGCGGCATCACGGTGAGCGGCTTGCCGTGCGCATCCTTCAACTGTGCCACGAGGGCCGTCAGTTCATCGCTCGTGTAAGCCTTGACTTGCGTCTGGGTGGGAGTAGGCGTCGCGGCCGCGCTGGGAACCGTCGTTGCGGCCTGGGCTTGCGCACTCTGGGCTGTATCCGGCGAGCCAGTGGGGGTGCCACATGCGGCCAATCCCACGGCGCCCCAGGCGAGGAGCGCCGAGGCCCCGAAAATGCGCAGCACTGATGTCTTCATGTTTCCCCCAAAAAACTAGACCGGCCAGCCGGCATTTGCCCGCTAGAAGAGCACTGTAGCGAACGTGCCCACCTGGCGAAAGCCCACCCGATCGTAGGTGGCGCGCGCCTTGGCGTTGAACCCGTTGACGTACAGGCTGGTCACCGGCGCGAGGGTCTGGGCGAGGACGACGACGGCGGCCATGTAGCCCGCGCTCAGTCCCAGTCCGCGGAAGTCGGGATTCATCCAGACACCCTGGACCTGGGTCACTTCCGGCGTGACGGCGCCGAGTTCGGCCTTGAAGACCACATCGCCGGCGGCGTTCACGTGCACGAGGGAATGCCCCTGACGGATGAGGCTCTTGACGCGCCGGCTGTAATACTCCCTGCCGCCGAGGTAGGGCGAATAGCCCACTTCTTCCTCAAACATTGCGGCGCATGCGGGCAGGATCTTGTCGAAGTCAGCCAGCTGGCCAAAGCCGAGTGCGGGCTCGGGCCGGACGGCGGGCGGCCCCGCGATCGTCAGCAGGGGCTGGTGGTCCCGGACTTCGTGGGCGGTCTGGCCGAGCTGCTCCAGCGCCGCGTAGAGAGCCAGGACAGTTTCGGCGGGGCCAAAGATCGAGGCGTAGCGGCGCCCGGAGCGGTGCGCGGCCATCGCAATGAGACCGGCGAGCTCGGGCGCCAGTTCGATCGGCACCAGGTTGGCGCCGGCCCAGCAGGCGCCGAGGAGGGTGCCGCCGTCGAACACGCCAAGAATGCTGGCGCCCCCGGCCGTGGGAGACGCCGTACCGGCGGTCTCCAGGTGCGAGAGGATGAAGACATTGGCGACGGCGTCCCGGTGCGCCAGCGCCAGCAGTTGTCCGGTGTCCGCGCCGCCAAGGACCCGGACGACGACGCCGGGAGCGGCGTCGTCCTTACGAGACGCTAACCACGGGGCTACCCTTGACAGCATCTTCGCCATCGGCGTCCCCCATCTCTTCTGCGATACGCATGGCTTCTTCGATCAGTGTCTCAACAATCTGATCCTCCGGGACAGTCTTGATGACCTCGCCCCTGACAAAGATCTGGCCCTTGCCGTTGCCGGAGGCAACGCCGAGATCAGCCTCGCGGGCCTCGCCGGGACCATTGACCACGCAACCCATGACTGCCACGCGCAGCGGGACCTCCATCCCTTCCAGGCCAGCGGTGACCTGCTCGGCGAGCGTGTAGACGTCCACCTGGGCGCGGCCGCAGGACGGGCAGGAGACGATTTCCAGCTTGCGGGGGCGCAGGTTGAGCGACTGCAGGATCTGGTTGCCAACCTTGATTTCCTCGACCGGCGGGGCCGAGAGGGAGACGCGGATGGTGTCGCCGATCCCGCGGGAGAGCAGGGCGCCGAACGCCGTGGCGGACTTGATGGTGCCCTGGAAGGCCGGTCCGGCCTCGGTGACGCCGAGGTGCAGGGGCCAGTCGCCCTTTTCGGCCAGCATCTCGTAGGCGGCAACCATGATGACCGGGTCGTTGTGCTTGACGGAGATCTTGAAGTCGTGGAAACCGTGCTCCTCGAAGAGCGAGGCCTCCCAGACGGCGGATTCCACGAGGGCTTCSGGGGTGGCCTTGCCGTATTTCTTCAKGATGCCCGGYTCCAGSGATCCGGCGTTGACGCCGATCCGGATGGAGGTGCCGTGGTCCTTGGCGGCGCGGGCGATCTCCTTGACCTGGTCATCGAACTTGCGGATGTTGCCCGGGTTCACGCGCACGGCGGCACAGCCGGCCTCGATCGCGGCGAAGACGTACTTCGGCTGGAAGTGGATGTCCGCGATCACCGGGATCTGGGACTTCTTGGCGATGATCGGCAGCGCCTCGGCGTCATCGGCGGACGGGCAGGCGACGCGCACGATGTCGCAGCCGGAGGCCGTGAGTTCCGCGATCTGCTGCAGGGTGGCGTTGATGTCGGTCGTCGGCGTCGTGGTCATGGACTGGACGCTGATGGGCGAATCGGAGCCGACGCCGACTGATCCCACCTTGATCTGGCGCGTCTTGCGGCGGGGGGCGAGAACGGGGGGCGGTGCTGACGGCATTCCCAGGCTGACCGAGGTCACATGGACTCCCTTTTAGAATTCGAAGTTGCGAAGGTGCGGGCGGGACGGGCTAGGCGTGCTCGGCCAGAAGACCGGTCAGCGGCGCCCACACGGTGGTGCGGGTGCCCGAGATGGCACCGGCGGCTGCGAAGGGGTCCTGCCGCAGAAGGTCATTCAAGGCCGCCTCATCGGCGGCCTTGAAGATGAGCAGCGCGCCTGCGCCGTCGCCGTAGGGGCCGCTGGCCAGCAGGGCGCCTTCACGGGCAAGATCCGCGGTCCATTCGCGGTGCGCCGGGCGGCTGGCATCGCGGACCTCGGATGATTCGGCGTCGTACACGTACTCCACAGCAAAAACAGTCATATGGATACACTATCGCCCTGTTTGCCCGGTTCCCATCCGCAGGCTCCGGGGCACGCGGTCAGCCGAGGAAGAGGACCTTGGCCAGGGCGGCGACACCGGCTGCCCAGAGCATGGAGGTGAGGGTTCCGATGATGAACCGCTCGGCGGCCACCGGGGTGGCTTTCAACTCGGCAAACCGGCCGAGGCCCTTGATGGCCACGACGTAGGCGATGGCGACGGGCTGGCCGGCCAGGATCGCCAGGCACACGGCGAACCGTTCCAGGATGCCGATAATGGCACCGCCGCGCAGGATGCGCACGCTGCTGACGGTCTCGGCGGGCGGCGCGGCGGACGCCGCTGCCGGGGTAGGCGCTGCTGCGTCCGGCCCGGCCGGCTCCGGGGCCGCCTGGAGGTCGGGGTCCGTGGTGGAGTCGGCGGCGGGGTCCTCGGCTGCGTCCCCGCCGGCGCCGGCGCCGCTTCCGGCGTCGGCCCGGTCATCAATGGTGCGGGCGAGGCGGAACACCCAGGCAGTGACCGGCCAGCCGACGAATCCTGCGGTGAGCAGGGCCAGCGTGATCCACAGGGCGTTCACTTCTCTCCTTCGGTGCTGTCGTGGGCGAGGGTCAGCAGCAGTTCTGCGGCCGGCCTCGCGGCCCATTCTTCCTGCCAGCCCGAGCGGAGGACTGCGCGGCTCACCGACTGCTCCGTGATTCCGAGTTTCTGTGCCGCTATTTTTTGGCTGCCGTGGGTTCCGTGGGTGTCGTTCCGCACCGAGCGCAGCACGTCCACCACCTTCCATTGCGCCGCGGTCCGGTCCTGGACCAGGCGGCCAATCAGCCGGAGCACCGCCTCCGCATTGGCGCAGGCCTTGGCCCCCTGGGACCCGCTGGCGCCGTCCGCGGCCGTGGTTGCTGCATTTGCCCGACGGCGGTCGCGGCCGGCAACCACGGCGAGGGGAACATGGGCGGCCGCCCCCTTGGCCCGGTCGACGGCGGACCGGGCCGCCACGAAGGCGGGACCGGAGCCTTCGCGCGGGCTGGCGGGCAGCGGCAGGTCCACCTCCCCCACCCCGATCCCGACATACCAGCGGCCGCTGCGCAGGGCGTGCAAGGCGATCTCCACCACCTCGTCGGCCCGTTCTACGACGCCCTGGACCTCGTCGCCCACCGAACGCTCAAAGCGCCCGGCGGTGGAGAGCGCACTGAGCCCCTTCAGGAGGCCGGGAACCCGGTCGATGTCGCCCGTGCTGCCGCGCTGGTCGATTGTCATGACGTACATGACCCCAGCCTAGGGGAGGTGATCGGGAATAATCAACCATTTTCAACTGATTAATTAATATCAGCCTAAATAGGCTTATGAATGATAGTCAGCGGAATTTGGCTGAAATGCCAGCCGGACCTACCCGAAGAGGTTGACCGGCTTGACGATGTCGGCGTAGATCAGCAGCGCGCCCATGCCCATCAGCAACACCGCCACCACATACGTCACCGGGAGCAGCTTGGCGATATCGAAGGCGCCGGGATCCGGGCGGCCGAACAGCTTGGCGATCTGGCGCCGGGCCCCCTCGTACAGCGCGCCCGCAATGTGGCCGCCGTCGAGCGGCAGCAGCGGAATGAGGTTGAAGACGGCCAACGCGAAGTTGAGCCCGGCCAGCAAACCCACCAGGGCGGCGAAGCGGGACTGCAGCGGGACCTCCTCCATCGCGGCGACCTCGCCGGCCACGCGGCCCACGCCCACCACGCTGATGGGGCCGTTGGGGTCCCGGGGTTCCTCGCTGAAGGCTGCCTTGGCCACGCCGGCCACGCGCTCCGGCAGGTTCACCACCACACCGGCGACCTGCTTGATGTTCTMCCCCGCCATGGGCAGCACGGCCGACGCCGGCTGCTGCACGAGTGCCGTCTGGGCGCCGATGCCCAGGAAGCCGACGTCCTGGTACTGCAGGCTTCCGTCAGCGGCCTTGGCCTGGCGGCCGTCGGGACCGAGAACCGGGCGGGCGGAGAGCACGGGCGTGACGGTCGTCGAGACGGTGGCGCCGCCGCGCTCCACGGTGATGCTCACCTGCCGGCCCGCCGAGGCGCGGATCCAGCCGGTGAGTTCGTCCCACTTGGTGACGGCCTTGCCG
The DNA here is from genome assembly GCF_056406555.1 of Arthrobacter sp. P1_B4. Classification (NCBI taxonomy): domain Bacteria; kingdom Bacillati; phylum Actinomycetota; class Actinomycetes; order Micrococcales; family Micrococcaceae; genus Arthrobacter; species Arthrobacter sp. P1_B4. Next base: position 110,419 of record NZ_JBFTZW010000005.1, on the reverse strand, counting down.
TCGAAGGAGGTGATGGTGTCGTTCGGCAACAGGCCCGCGGCCGCGGCCGGGGTGGGCTTGCAGTCGGCGGAGTCCGGGTCCACGGTCTCGCCGGCCTTGACCTGGCATTTGGAGACGTCCGCGATCGTGGTGGTCTGGCTGGCGGTGCCGAAGCCCATCAGCAGCACCGCGGTCAGCACGACGCCGATCAGCAGGTTCATCGCGGGCCCGCCGAGCATGATGATGATCTTTTTCCAGACCGGCAGCCGGTAGAAGACCCGGGTTTCGTCGCCGGGGCCGATTTCCTCGTGGGCCAGGGAACGGGCATCGGATGCCAGTGACTGGAACATTCCGGTGCTGGAAGTGCGGACGGTTCCGTCTTCCTTGTTCGGCGGGTACATCCCGATCATGGACACGTAGCCGCCCAGCGGGATGGCTTTGAGGCCGTACTCGGTTTCGCCCTTTCTCTTCGACCAGACGGTGGGTCCGAAACCGATCATGTATTTGGTCACGCGGACCTTGAAGAGCTTGGCTGGGAGCAGGTGCCCGACTTCATGCAGGGCAATGGACACGGCGATGCCGATCGCCACGAAGACGACACCGAGGACAAAGAGGAGGACGGGGCTCATGCTGTGATCTGCTGCTTCCTGAAAACTGGCAATCTAGACGCTTCTTACGGCTAAACGTTCGTGGGTGCGGGCGCGTGCCCATCTTTCAGCATCCAGTACGGACTCCACCGTCAGCCCGGAGGAGCCTGAGTGTTCGCTGAGGACGGCATCGATGGTGTCCACAATGTCGGTGAACCGGATCTGCCCGGCGTGGAAGGCCATCACCGCTTCCTCGTTCGCGGCATTGAACACGGCCGGGAAGGTGCTGCCCTGCGTGGCGGCCGCCTTGGCGAGGTCGACGGCGGGGAACGCCACGGTGTCCAGCGGCTCGAACGTCCAGCTGGTGGCCTTGCTCCAGTCGCAGGCCCTGGCGGATCCGGGGACCCGGTCCGGCCAGCCGAGGCCGAGGGCAATGGGCAGGCGCATGTCCGGCGGCGAGGCCTGGGCGATCGTGGAGCCGTCGACGAACTGGACCATGGAATGCACCACGGACTGCGGATGGACCACGACGTCGATCTTCTCCAAGGGGATGTCAAAGAGCAGGTGCGCCTCGATCACCTCCAGGCCCTTGTTGACCAGGCTGGCGGAGTTGGTGGTGACCATCAGGCCCATGTCCCATGTGGGGTGGGCGAGGGCGTCCTGCGGTGAGACGTCGTGCAGCTCGTCCCGGGTCTTGCCGCGGAACGGCCCGCCCGATGCCGTCAGGATCAGCCGGTCCACTTCCGCGGCGGAGCCGGAGCGCAGGCACTGGGCAATGGCCGAGTGCTCCGAATCCACAGGCACGATCTGCCCTTCGCGGGCCGCGGCCTTGACCAGGGCGCCGCCGACGATCAGGGACTCCTTGTTGGCCAGTGCCAGCGTGGCCCCGGAGGCGAGGGCGGCCAGGGTGGGGGCAAGTCCGATGGAGCCGGTGATGCCGTTGAGGACGACGTCGGCGGTGATTTCCGCGACCCGGGTGGAGGCGTCGGGGCCGGTGATGAGTTCGGGGCTGTACCCGATGAGTCCTGCCGCGCGGGCGGCGTCGTCGATCAGCCCCCGGAGGGCGGAGGCATCCCCGGAGGCGACACCGACAGCCTGGGCGCGGGTGTGGACGGCCTGCCGGGCCAGGAGTTCGAGGTTGCCGCCGCCGGCGCTGAGCGCGACGACCTCAAAAAGGTGCGGGGCGCCGTCGACGACGTCAATCGCCTGTGTGCCGATGGAACCGGTGGACCCGAGGAGGACGATTTTGCGCGGCTGCATGATTCAAGTATCCCGCACCGCGCCGGTGCGCCGCGTTCGCCTCGGGGTAGCACTTCACGGCAGTCGCGGCGGGCAACGCTGCCGTGAAGTGCCACCTCGACGCCGTCGGGTTGAGTCTTCCGCCGCTCGTTGACGCAGCAGGGCGGAGGCGTAACGTGGAAAACGTGGAGTGGACCGCGTGGTTCGACGCGCCGGAGTACGAGTTCGCCCGGCAGGTGCTGCAGCGCAGCACCGCCACCCTGTATTTCGTGGCCTTCCTCTCCTCGCTGAACCAGTTCCCGGCCCTCCTCGGCGAGCGCGGCCTGTTGCCGGTGCCGGCGTATCTTGAGGGCTTCAACCGTCTGGGCCGGCCCAGCCTGTTCCGCTGGCGCTACTCGGACCGGCTGCTGCGGACGGTGTGCTGGAGCGGCATGGCCATTGCCGCCACGCTTATCGCCGGGCTGCCGCAGCTCGGGCCGCCGTGGGTTCCGCTCATCGCGTTCCTGGCCCTGTGGCTGTTGTACATGTCGATCGTGAACGTGGGGCAGACGTTCTACGGCTTCGGCTGGGAGATGCTGCTGCTGGAGGCCGGGTTCACGGTGGCCTTCCTCGGCTCCGACCAGACTCCCCCGCCCCGGACCATCCTGATCCTGCTGGTCTGGTTGGCGTTCCGGTTGGAGTTCGGAGCCGGCCTGATCAAGATCCGGGGCGGCCAGGAATGGCGAGACCTGACTGCCCTGTACTACCACCACGAGACCCAGCCGATGCCGGGGCCGCTGAGCCGGCAGGCCCACCTGCTCCCCAAGGCCTGGCACCGGGTGGAGGTCCTGGGCAACCACTTCGCCCAACTGGTGGTGCCCTTCTTCCTCTTTGCCCCGCAGCCCCTGGCCAGCGCCGCCGCCGGAATCATCGTCTTCACCCAGCTGTGGCTGGTGGCGAGTGGAAATTTCGCCTGGCTGAACTGGATGGCGATCATCCTGGCCTTCGCGGCGGTCAGCGATCCCGTGGCGCACGCCGTGATTCCGGCGATCCCGCTGGACTGGTATGCCGCGTCCGCGCCCGCAGGCGCCGGAGCAGTGGCCGGCAGCCAGGCGCCGGTTCCGTGGCTCGTGGTGGTCGTGTTCGCCACTGTGCTGCTGGTGGTGCTCAGCTACCGGCCCATCGAGAACCTCTTGTCCCACCACCAGCTGATGAACGCATCCTTCAACCGCTGGCAGCTGGTCAACACCTACGGCGCGTTCGGCACCGTCACGAAGCGGCGGATCGAGATCGTGGTGGAGGGGACCCTCGACGAGGACCCCGGGGACGACGCGGACTGGCGGGAGTATGGGTTCAAGGGCAAGCCCGGCGACGTCCGGCGCATCCCGCGCCAGTACGCCCCGTACCACCTGCGCCTGGACTGGCTGATGTGGTTCCTGCCGCTGCGTACCGTGCACGAGGAGTGGTTCTACGCGTTCCTGGCCAAACTGCTGGCGGCGGACCGGCCCACGCTGCGGCTGCTGCGCCACGACCCGTTCGACGGCGGACGTCCGCACTGGATACGTGCCACCAGCTACCTCTACCATTTCTCCACCCGGGCCGAGTTCCGCGCGACAGGCCAGCGCTGGATCCGGACCCCGCTGTATGTCGTCATCCCGCCGTCGCGGCTCCCCGCGCCGCGCCCGGCGTCGGAGGCGTGAGGCCCGGCGTCGGAGGCGTGAGGCCCGGCGCGGTGCGGCCCTGAGCGGTGCGTTCCCGTGGGCCCTTTTACCGCAAAAGGCCGGAATGATTGTCGTCATTCCGGCCATTTGCGGCAATTCAGTTCAACGCCCGCGCTTAGACGGACACCTCTTCCTTCGCCGGCGCAGCCTCCAACGTTGTCTGGCGGCGGCGCAGCCACCACGAGGCGGCGAAGATCAGTGCCATGGAGACGTACACCACCAGGGCGAATGGCGAGGAGAACAAGGCCGTGGGGTCGTTTTGCGAGAGCTGCAGCGAACGCCGCAATTGCACCTCGAACATCGGCCCCAGGATCATCGCCACCACCATGGGCGCCACGGGATAGCCGTAGCGGCGCATGAAGTAGCCCAGGATGCCCACCACCAGCAGGATGCCGACGTCGCTCGGGGAGAAGTTCACCGAGAAGGCGCCGAGCGCGGCGAAGACCAGGATGCCGGCGTAGAGGTAGGGCCGCGGGATCTGCAGGATCTTCACCCACAGGCCCACCAGGGGCAGGTTCAGCACCAGCAGCATGAGGTTGCCGACGTACAGCGACGCGATCAGGGTCCAGACAAGCGCGCCCTGGTTTTCGAACAGGAGCGGACCGGGCTGGATCTGGTAGCGCTGGAACGCCGTGAGCATCATGGCCGCCGTCGCCGTCGTCGGGATTCCGAGGGTCAGCAACGGCACCAGGACACCGGCGGCCGCCGCGTTGTTGGCCGCTTCCGGTCCGGCGACGCCTTCGATCGCGCCCTTGCCGAACTGGGCCTTGTTGGCGCCCTTGGCCAGCTTCCGCTCGGCGGCGTAGGACAGGAACGTGGAGACGTCCGCGCCGCCGGCCGGGACGGTGCCGATCGGGAACCCGATGAAGGTTCCGCGCAGCCACGGCTTCCAGGACCGCTTCCAGTCCTCCTTGGACAGCCAGGCGTTCTTGCCCTTGCTGACCGGGATCAGCTCCACCGGGCCGTGCCGCAGCTTCGATGCGACATATAGCGCCTCGCCGAGGGCAAAGAGGCCCACGGCCACGAGGACCATGTCGACGCCGTCCACCAGGGTGGGGTTGTCGAACGTGAAGCGCTGCTGGGCCGTGCTGTCATCGATGCCGATCAGGCCGATGAACAGCCCGAGCGCCAGGGATGCCAGGCCGCGCAGGACGGAGGCGCCCAGCAGCGCGCCGACGGTCAGGAAGGCCACCACCATGAGGGCCACGTAATCCACGGGGCCGAGGCCGACGGCGAAGTCGGCCACGACGGGTGCCAGGAAGGTCAGCAGGACCGTGGCGATGGTGCCCGCGATGAAGGATCCGATCGCCGCCGTCGCCAGGGCTGCCGCTCCCCTGCCGGCTTTGGCCATCTTGTTCCCTTCAAGCGCCGTGACGATCGAGGAGGACTCGCCCGGCGTGTTCAGCAGGATGGAAGTGGTGGAACCGCCGTACATGCCGCCGTAGTAGATCCCGGCGAACACGATCAACGCGGCCGCGGGGTCCAGGGCATACGTGATGGGCATGAGCAGGGCCACGGTCATGGCGGGGCCAATGCCGGGCAGCACCCCGACGGCGGTGCCGACGAAGACCCCGCCCAGCGCGTAGAGCAGGTAGACGGGCTGCAGCGCGGTGCTGAATCCCTCGAGCAGGAGCATGAAGCTATCCATGGAAGAACGGCACCCCCTCGAGCAGCGGCCCCGGCGGCAGGGACACGCCGAGCAGGCCGCCGAAGACGTACTGCAGCACCAGCGCCAGGATCACGGACACGCCGATCGCCTTCCAGAGGGGTTTGGCGTCCAGGGACCAGGCGGCACCGCTGAAGAGCACGGCGGCGGCCACCGGCCAGCCGGCCGGCTCGATCAGGAAGATGTGCAGCACCACGAAACCCACGAGTTTGGCCAGGGCCACCCAGTCGGTCTTGGCGGTCACGTCCAGGTCTTCGCTGTCCTCGGCCTGCCCGACTTTGCCGCGGAGGACCTGCAGGACCACCCCGGCGCCGCACAGCACCAGCAAGCCACACACGATGTAGGGGAAGGCCCGCGGGCCGATGCCGGTCTCCGACGGCGGGATCGGAATGGATCCCGCCGTCGCCAGGCCCGCGACGCCCACGCTGACGAACACGAGGGCGAACAGGATCTCCCCTGTCGGCCGTTTGGCGGGCGCCGCGGCGGGTGCCGACGTTGATGCGAGGTCAGACACTGTTACTTGACCAGGCCGATCTGGGTCAGGGTGGTCTTGACCTTGGCGATGTCCTCGGTCAGGAAGGTCTTGAAGCCGTCACCGGCCAGGAACGCGTCGTCCCAGTTGTTCTTGGTCAGGGTGGACTTCCAGGCCTCGGACGCGTGCAGCTTGGTGACGACGTCGGTCAGCTTCGCTCGCTGGGCGTCGTCGATGGACCCGGGGGCCACCACGCCGCGCCAGTTGGTCAGCACGACGTCGATCCCCTGGTCCTTGAGCGGCTTGATCCCGGGAAGCGCCGGGGCCTCGGCCTTTCCGGAGACGGCGAGCGCCCGGACCTTGCCGGCCTTGACCTGTTCGGCATACTCGCCCACGCCGGAGATGCCGGCCTGGACCTTGTTGCCGAGCAGCGCCGCGATGGACTCGCCGCCACCGGAGTAGCCGATGTAGTTCAGCTTGTCCGCTTCCACGCCCTGGGATTTCAGGATCTGCCCGGCCAGGATGTGGTCCGCGCCCCCGGCCGAGCCACCCGTGATGGCCACGCCCTTGCCGTTGGCCTTGATGTCCGCGACGAGGTCGGCGACGGACTGGTATTTCGACGACGACGGCACGACGAGAACCAGCGGCTCTTCGGTGAGCCGCGCGATCGGGGTGGTGTCTTCGAGCCGGGTCTTGGCGCCATTGGTCTCGACCGCACCCACCATGACGTAGCCCATCACCATGAGGGTGTTGACGTCCTTCTCGGTGGCGAGCTTGGCGAGGCCGTTGGTCCCGCCGCCGCCGCCAATGTTAGTGACCTGGGCGGAGGAGACGAGTTTGTTGGTCTGCAGGTCCTGCTGCATGGCGCGTCCGGTCTGGTCCCAGCCGCCGCCGGGGTTGGCCGGGACGATGATGCTGAGCTTCTTGATCGGATCGGCGCCCGCGGACCCGCCGGCAGCCGTGCCGGTTCCGCTTCCCGCGCAGGCGGACATGGCCAGGACGACTCCGGCGGCGCCGGCAATGAGGGCGGCGCGACGTGTGTGGGTGGGACGCGTGAAAGCGGGCCGCGTGAAAAAGTTCTGGGCAGTCATGGTTTCTCCTTGAGCGAATGTGATGCACATCATTGGAATCACGTCACTGACCCTAGGAGCGCCCGCCGAACGGCAACAGCATTTGGCCGTAGAGGTAGTAGTGGTCATATTGGTCACGGCCCTGGCCGTCTTTTTGGCGGCCGGGCTGCGCCCGCAATGGGAAACTTGTGACATGTTTCACAGGATTCCCCTTCGGTTCCAGCTGGTCGCATTGCAGCTGGGCATCGTGCTGGCTGTCCTCACGGTGGTGGGGGCCGTGACCATCCGGATGCAGGAACAACAGCTCCGTGACGCCTACAAGGGCAGGCTGATCGGCGTCGCCGAAAGTGTTGCCCAGCTGCCCTCGGTCATCAACGCGTTCGGCACATCGTCGCCGGCGCAGACCATCCAGCCGATCGCGGAAGTCATCCGGCAGGCATCCAACGTCACCTATGTGGTGGTGACGGACCGGCACGGGGTCCGGCAGTCGCACCCCAATCCGGCGGAAATCGGCCGGCCGGTCTCCACCGATCCGTCCGTGCCGCTGTCCGGGGAGATCTATGTGGGTACCCAGACGGGCACACTCGGTGAGTCCTGGCGGGTGAAGGTTCCTATCTTCGATGCGGCCGGCGCCGTGATCGGCTCCGCATCCGTGGGAGTGCTGGAGAGCACCCTGGCCGCTGACCTCCATGAGGACATGCCGCAGCTGTTCGGCTGGCTGCTCGGGGCGGCGCTGCTGAGTTCGATGGGCGCGATGTATGTCTCGAAACTGGTGTGGCGGCGGATCTACAAACTCGAGCCCGAGGACATCGCTGCCCTGCTGGAAACGCGCGACGCCATGCTCCACGGCCTGGGTGAAGGACTGGTGGCGGTGGACGCCGACGGCAGGGTCGCGCTGGTCAACGATGAGGCACGCCGCCTGCTCGCCCTGGCCGGGGACATCACCGGGACCCCTGCAGAGGCAAGCCTGGAACCGGCGGTCCTCCGCTTGCTCTCGGCCGGATCCGCCACGGAGGAACTGGTGCTCTCGGGTGAACGGATACTGCTGGGCAAGGTCAATGCGGCCACCGTCGACGGCCGCGAAGTCGGCAAGGTGCTGATCCTGCGCGACCGCACGGAGCTCCACACCGTCCTGCGTGACCGCGACGGCGCCGTGGACGTGACGCAGGCACTCCGCGCCCAGGCGCACGAATTTGCCAACAAACTGCACGTCATCTCCGGGCTGCTGGAGCTCGGAAAGCAGGACAAAGCCATCGAATACCTGGGCCGCAGCCACAACGACGCCGTCTTCGCGAACCGGCCGCTGGCGGCCGGAATCACCGACCACGGGGTCCAGGCGCTGCTGATCGCCAAGTCCACGGTCTGCGCCGAGCGCGGCATCGAGATCATCGTCAGCCCGGATTCGCTGTGCTCGGTTGATGACTCAGGCGACGTCATCACGGTGCTGGGCAACCTGATCGACAACGCTGTGGACGCTGCGGGTTACGACAGCACTGTTGCCATCCGGCTGGGCGAGAGTGCCGACGGCGGGCGGACCATCGTGGTGGAGGACGACGGACCCGGCGTCCCGGTTCCTGAACGCGCTAAAGTGTTCGAGCCCGGCGTGACCAGCAAGGAGTCCGAGGGAATCAACAGCCGCGGGTTTGGGCTGGCCCTGGTCCAGCGGGTTGCCCTCCGGCGCGGAGGCCGGGCGGCAGTATCCTCATCGGTGTTGGGCGGAGCCTGCTTCTCGGTAGTGCTCAGGACAAAAGAGGCGGAACTACAAAACCAATGAGCGCCATACGCACCCTCATCATTGACGATGACGTAGCAGTGGCCGGGATCCATCACGGGTTCCTGCTCGCACGCGGCGGATTCGACGTCGTGGCCATGGCCCACACCGGGCAGCAGGGCATCGATCTGGCCGCGGAGCTGGGCCCGGAGCTGGTGTTGCTGGACATCCATCTGCCGGACATGTCCGGCCTGGACGTCCTGCAGCGGCTGCGCGCGCGCCGGCGGCCCGTGGATGTCCTCGTGATCACCGCGTCCAGGGAGCTTGACACGGTCCGCGGCGCGATGGCCGGCGGTGTGCTGCACTACCTGGTCAAGCCCTTTTCCTCGCAGGCATTGAACGAACGGCTCGACGAGTACGTCATGCTGCGGGACCATCTGGCCTCCGGCGCTTCCGGGCCGCTTGACCAGGCGAGCATCGACCGCCTGGTGGCGCCCTCCCGCCGGTCCGGGGCGGCGGAAACCCCGGCGGGTCAGGCCGCCCAGCCAGACCAGGCCGCCGTACGGCTGCCCAAGGGACTGTCGCGCCCCACCCTGGACGCGGTCATCGAGGCACTGAAGGCCAGTCCGGAGGACGTCTCGGCGGCCGGCCTGGCGCTGCAACTGGGCCTGTCCCGGGTCAGCGCCCGCCGCTACCTCGAGTACCTCGTAGTTCACGGCCATGCCCGGCTGACGCCCCGCTACGGAGCCGCGGGCCGGCCGGAGAACCGCTACCTCTGGCGCCGCTGACATGTCCGGTTCTTGGAGGCAGCATTGAGCATGTCCAGTTCATGACGGCCACACTGAGCATGCCCAGTTCATGACGGCCACACTGAGCATGCCCAGTTCTTGGGGCAGCCCGGGACACGTGGCACAAATGCGGGGCACGGGCCGCGGAGACTGGCCGAGGTTCAGAGCCACAAGCCACCCATTCGACGCAGATGGCCGCAATAGGACCAGCCAATCCGGCCATCTGAGGCGAATCGACGAAGTCAACCCCGGCCGGATCCCACCTCTGCACCCACGACGATGCCCGGCCATCCTCCGGGACGCCGGCAGCCACTCAGGGACCCATTGGCAGTGGCCGCGGAGACTGGTCGAGGTGCATCCACGACGATGCCCGGCGCCAGCCCCGGGACGCCGGCCAGCCCACTAACCCAGAGCACGTGTCGGTGGGTAGCCGTCCCGCGGTCAGGACCCGACGCGGCCCGCGCGGCGCAGTGTGGACGCGGCGTGCTTGAGGATGGGCCCGTCGACCATCTTGCCCTTGAACTGGAAGACGCCCGAGCCGGCTGCGGAGGCGGCATCGAGCAGCTCCGCGGCTGCCGAGACGTCGGCCTCGGAGGGTGCGTAGGCTTCGCGGACGACGGCCACCTGGTCCGGATGGATGCAGGCCTTGGACGAGAATCCGGATGCCACCGCGTCACGGGATTCGAGGGCCAGACCGGCCAGATCCGGGATGTTGACGTAAACGGCGTCGATCGCGTCCTTGCCGAAGGCGCCGGCGGCCAGCAGCACGCTGGAACGGGCGTGCAGCGCGACGGCCCGGTAGCTGCCGTCCTCCGCCCGGCTCGAGGTTCCGCCGAGCGATGCCAGCAGGTCCTCCGCACCCCACATCAGGGCCACCACATTGGGCTCGGCGGCGATGGCGGCGGCGTTGAGGACGCCGGCGGCCGTCTCGCAGAGGGCAATTACGCTGTAGCCCTCGAGTTCCCTCAGCTGGGCAGCGCTCTCCGCCTTGGCCAGCATGATGTGCCGGTAGGGCGTGTGCTTGAGGCAGTGCAGGTCCTTCTCGAACTCGTCCGTGCCGGCCGGGTTGACCCGTACGATCGTGCGGGACGGATCCAGTTCCGGGACGTCGCCGGTGGCGCCAAGCTGGGCAAGGATGGCGCCGCGGGCCCGCTGCTTGTCGGCAGGGGCAACGGCGTCCTCAAGGTCTACGATCACGGTATCGGCGCGTTCCGCGGCTTTCTGGTACCGCTCGGGGCGGTCGGCGGGGCAGAACAGCAGGGCAGGGCCCATCAGGAAACTCATGTCTCTATTCTCCCCTTTTGCGCCGCTTCCAGCTCGGCAGCGGCGTGGGCCTCGCGTGTCCACATCAGGCAACTGCGGGCGGCGAGCGCCACCACGTCCCCGTGCTGGTTCCGTCCGGTGTGCTGCATGGTCACGATGCCCTGCCCCGGGCGGGACGCGGACAGCCTCTTCCCGGTCACCACCGTCTCCGTGTAGAGGGTGTCCCCGTGGTACAGCGGGTGCGGAAAAGACACATCCGTCAGGCCGAGCTGGGCGATGATGGTGCCCTGGGTCAGCTGCGGCACGGACTGGCCCACCACGGTGGCCAGGGTGAACATCGAATTCATCAGCCGCTGGCCGAAGGGCTGCCCGGCGCTCCAGGCCGCGTCGAGGTGCAGGGCCTGGGTGTTCATGGTCATGGTGGTGAACAGGACGTTATCCGTCTCCGTGACCGTCCGGCCCGGCCGGTGGGCGTAGACCACGCCCTCATCCAGCTCATCGAAATAGAGGCCGCGCTGCTCAATCACCCGGGGGGTGCCGGTACCCGGGTGCGCGCCTGTGCCCGGTGAAGTCGTGCCTGCATCACTCATACGGTCAGTTCCTGGTCTTCCTCAAAGAGTTCGGCTCCGGTGGCCGCCACGACGTCCTCCACGGACACGTTCGGCGCCAGTTCCCGCAGCACCAGCCGGGACTTCCCGCCCTCGGTCACGACGTCGATCACGGCGAGGTCGGTGATGATCCGGTCCACGCAGCCTTTGCCGGTCAACGGCAGCGTGCAGGTTTCCACGATTTTCGGCTTGCCGTTGCGGTCCACGTGATCCATCATCACGATCACCTTCTTGGCCCCGAACACCAGGTCCATCGCGCCTCCCATGCCCTTGACCATCTTGCCCGGGATCATCCAGTTGGCGAGGTCGCCGTTGACGGCGACCTCCATGGCGCCGAGCACGGCCACGTCGACGTGGCCGCCCCGGATCATGCCGAAGGAGGCTGCGGAATCGAAGAACGCCGCGCCCTTGTTGACCGTGACGGTTTCCTTGCCGGCATTGATCAGGTCGGGGTCGACTTCATCCTCGGCCGGGTACGGCCCGACGCCCAGGATGCCGTTCTCCGAATGCAGCACCACCTCGACGCCGGCCGGAATGTAGTTGGGTATCAGCGTCGGCATGCCGATGCCGAGGTTGACGTACTGGCCGTTGTGCAGTTCCTGCGCGACGCGGGCCGCGAGTTCATTGCGGGTCCAGCCCTTGCCCTCAGCACCGGCGGCGTGTTCGACGGCGGAGCGCCGGTATTCGTGGCGCACGGCCTCGGGACGGGGCGGGGCCTCTGCGGCTTTGTTCGTTTCCACGGCTAGGCTCCTGCCTGCTCCGGCGACAGTTTTGGTGTGCCGGAGGCGCTGGTGGCCACCGCAACCGTCCGCTTTTCAATGCGTTTCTCGCCCTGCGGGGCCAGAACCACGCGCTGGACGAAGATCCCCGGGACGTGGACGTGCTCCGGGTCCAGCTCCCCCGGCTGCACGAGCTCCTCGACCTCGGCGATGGTGATCTTCCCTGCCATGGCGCACAGCGGGTTGAAGTTCATGGCCGTGGCGTGGAAGACGAGGTTGCCGTGGCGGTCACCCTTCCAGGCGTGCACGAGGCCGAAGTCGGGCGTCAGCGATTCCTCCAGCACGTACTCGGCGCCGTGGAAGCTGCGGACTTCCTTCGGGGCGGAGGCAATCGCGACGTTGCCCTCGGCGTCGTACTTCTGCGGCAGGCCGCCTTCGGACACCTGGGTGCCGACGCCGGCCGGGGTGTAGAACGCGGGGATACCCGCGCCGCCGGCGCGCAGCTTTTCGGCCAGCGTGCCCTGCGGGGTGAGGACCACCTCCAGCTCGCCGGAAAGGTATTGCCGGGCGAACTCCTTGTTCTCCCCCACGTAGGAGCTGATGGTGCGCCGGATCCGGCCGTCCTTGAGCAGGATCCCGAGGCCCCAGTCGTCGACGCCGCAGTTGTTGCTGACGGTTTCCAGGTCCGTGGCACCGCGCTCATGCAGGGCCTCGATCAGCGTCACGGGAATGCCGCACAGCCCGAACCCGCCGACGGCGAGCGAGGCGCCGTCGTGGATGTCCGCGACAGCCTCGGCGGCGCTGGCAACAACTTTGTTGATCATCGGTGATCCTTCCGGCCGGCTACAGTCCCAGTTCGCGGGCGATCAGCATCAGCTGGACCTCCGTGGTGCCCTCGCCGACTTCAAGGATCTTGGAGTCGCGGTAGTGGCGCGCCACGGTGAATTCGTTGATGAAGCCATAGCCGCCGAACACCTGGGTGGCGTCCCGCGCGTTGTCCATGGCTGCCTCGCCTGCGACCATCTTAGCGATGGCCGCCTGCGTCTTGAACGGCTTGCCGGCAAGCATCCGGGCGGCCGCGTCGTAGTAGGCCAGGCGGGCCGTGTGGGCGCGGGCTTCCATCCGGGCGATCTTGAATGCGATGGCCTGGTATTTGCCGATGTTCTGCCCAAACGCGCTGCGTTCCTTGGCGTATTTCACCGACTGGTCCACGCATCCCTGGGCGGCGCCGACGGCCAGGGCCGCGATCGCGATCCGGCCTTCGTCCAGGATGGAGAGGAAGTTGGCGTAGCCGCGGCCCTGGGTACCGAGCAGGTTCTCCTCGGGGACGTGGACGTTGTTGAACGTCAGCGGGTGGRTGTCCGAGGCGTTCCAGCCGACCTTGTTGTAGGCCTTTTCCGCGGTGAAGCCCGGAGTGTTGGTGGGCACCAGGATGGTGGAGATTTCCTTCTTGATGCTGCCGTCCGCGCGTTCCTCCTGGCCGGTGACCGCGGTGACGGTGACGAGCCTGGTGATGTCGGTGCCGGAGTTGGTGATGAACTCCTTGTTGCCGTTGATGACCCACTCTCCGCCGCCCAGCTTGGCGGTGGTCTTCGTCCCGCCGGCGTCCGAGCCGGCTTCCGGCTCGGTCAGGCCGAAGCCGGCGAGCGCCTTGCCGGAGGCCAGCAGCGGCAGCCATTCCTGCTTCTGCGCCTCGTTGCCGAAGCGGTGGATCGGCATCGCACCGAGCGAGACGCCGGCCTCGAGGGTGATCGCGACAGACTGGTCCACCCGGCCGAGCTGTTCCAGGGCCAGGGCCAGAGCGAAGTAGTCCCCGCCCATGCCGCCGAACTCTTCCGGGAACGGCAGGCCGAACAGGCCCATGTCCGCCATCTGGGAGACGACCTCGTAGGGGAAGCTGTGCTCTTCGTCGTGCTTGGCGGAGACAGGGGCCACCACCTCGTCGGCGAATTCGCGGACGGTGTCGCTAAGGATCTGGTAGTCCTCGCTGAGTTCAAAATCTGCCATGGGGTGTCTCCTGTGTCTGAGGTACATCTGTGGTCTGGTGAAAAGGGGTGTTGGCTGCGCTGTGGTTGGTCAGCCGGGGTGAGGGCGGTGGTGTCAGTAGGGTGCGGTCATTCGGCCGCGCCCATGGCGATGACCGCTTCCTCGATCGTGTCCTCGGCTTTCGAGGGCTCCGTCGGGACGGCGGGGTGGATCGTCGCCAGCACCTGGTCTGCCTTGACGAGGTCGCCGGAGCCGACGCTGATGTGGACGGTTCCGTCCAAGGGCGCCACGAGCTGGTGCTCCATCTTCATGGCTTCGACCGAGAGCAGGACCTGGCCGGCCTCCACGGTGTCGCCGTTGCTGACGGACACGGACACCACGGTGCCGGGCATCGGCGAGCGCACCGCCGGGTCGGCGGCGCCTTCCTCGCGTTCGATCGCCGCCAACACCCGGGCAAGCCGGGTCTCCCGGGTGAGCACCTCAAGGCGGCAGGACCAGCCCTCGCTGCCGAGGAAGATTTCCGACAGGACGCGGGGATCGGGAGCCATCCAGCTCTGGGCGGGAGGACCGGTGCGAACGGGTGCAAGTGCATAACTGCTGGTCTCGCCCTCGAGGGTGAGCACCGGGCGATCCCGCGCGGTGAACTCCATGAAGGCTGTGAGCTGCGGACCTCCGTTAACCCTTACAGTGACTTGCTCCCCCGCGACCGGGCCCCTCACCTCCACTGTGGCGACGCCCCCGTCGGGGGTTCCCAGGCTGATCCGGCGCGGCGCCGGCGCACCGATCCGCCAGCCGTCGCGGCGCTGCCACGGGCTGCCTTCACGCTCCTCCTGCTTGGCTTCCTCCGCCATGGCCAAGGCGTACAGTGCGGCGACCACAAGTTCGCTGTCGCCCACCCGCCGGAAGCTGAATTCCGGCATCTTGCGTTCGATCAGGCCGGTGTCGAGCCGGCCGGCGCGGACGTCGGCGTCGTTGGCCAGCAGCCGGAGATATTCAACATTGGTATCGATGCCCAGCACTGTGTACCCGGCGAGCGCCTCGTCCAAGGTATCGAGGGCAGTCGTTCGGTCTTGGCCCCAGGCAATGACCTTGGAAATCATCGGATCGTAGCTGGAGGAGATCTCGAGTCCGTGGACGAGGGCGGAGTCCACCCGGACGCGGCCGTGGGCCGTTTCGACTTCGTTGCGGGCCGGAGCACTCGGGCGCTGGGCCGGGCCGGGCAATTCGTCCAGCAGCAGCACTTCACCGCCGGAGGGCAGGAAGTTCTTCTCCGGCACCTCAGCGTAGACGCGTGCCTCCACGGAGTGGCCGGTCAGGACGACGTCGGCCTGGGTCACCGTAAGTTCCTCGCCGGCGGCGATGCGCACCTGCCATTCGACGAGGTCAATGCCGGTGACCATCTCGGTGACCGGGTGTTCGACCTGCAGGCGGGTGTTCATCTCCATGAAGAAGAACTCGTCCGGGGCGGCGTCCGAGACCAGGAATTCCACGGTCCCGGCGCCGGAGTAGTGGACGCTGCGCGCGGCCTGGCAGGCGGCCTCGCCGATCCGGGCGCGGATCTCCGCTCCGTCGGGCAGGGATTCCAGCAGCGGGGACGGTGCTTCCTCGATGACCTTCTGGTGGCGGCGCTGCAGCGAGCACTCGCGCTCCCCCAGGTGGATGACGTTGCCGTGGTTGTCCGCCAGGATCTGGACCTCGATGTGCCGCGGCGTGAGCACGAGCCGTTCCAGGAACAAGGTGTCGTCGCCGAACGCACTCGCGGCGACCCGGCGTGCGGTGGCCAGGGTGGCTTCCAGGTCCTCGGCGCGTTCGACGATGTGCATGCCCTTCCCGCCGCCGCCGGCGGAGGGCTTGATCAGCAGCGGGAACCCGACGCCGGCCGCGGCCTCGATCAGCTGCGCGTCACTCATGCCGGGTTCAGCGATGCCCGGGACCACGGGGACGCCGTAGCCGGTGACGTGGTTCTTGGAGCGGATCTTGTCGCCCATGACGTTGAGGGATTCGACGCCGGGGCCGATGAACGTGATCCCGGCGGCTTCGAGGGCACGGGCGAAGTCGACGTTCTCGCTCAGGAAGCCGTAGCCGGGGTGCACGGCCTCGGCGCCGGTGTCGCGGCAGGCCTGGATGATGGCCTCGATCTTGAGGTAGCTCTCGGTGGCCGCGGCGGGGCCGATCCGGACCGCCACGTCGGCTTCCCGCACGTGCCGCGCGTCGGCGTCGGCGTCGGAATAGACGGCGACCGAACGGATGCCGAGGGCGCGCAGGGTCCGGATGACGCGGCAGGCGATTTCGCCGCGGTTGGCGACGAGCACGGTGCCGAACAACGGGGTGCCGGTTGTGGGGGTGGCTGGAGGGGTGGCCACGGAAGGCGTGGTGGGCGAAGAGATGGTCGGCGAAGAAAGGTTCATGGCTGGCTCACATCCGGAAGAGGCCGAAGGAGGTCTCCGGCAGCGGGGCGCGGGAGACGACGTCGAGCGCCAGTCCCAGGACGGTGCGGGTGTCCGCGGGGTCGATCACGCCGTCGTCCCAGAGGCGGGCGGTGGAGTAGTAGGGGCTGCCCTGGTCCTCGTACTGGGCCTTGATGGGGGCCTTGAAGGCTTCCTCGTCCGCGGCGGACCATTCCTCGCCGCGGGCCTCGTACTGGTCCCGCTTCACGGTCGCGAGCACGCTGGAAGCCTGGTTGCCGCCCATCACGGAGATCCGCGACGCCGGCCACATCCACAGGAAGCGCGGGGAGTAGGCGCGTCCGCACATCGAGTAGTTCCCGGCGCCAAAGGACCCGCCGATCACGACGGTCAGCTTGGGCACGCGGGCGGTGGCGACGGCGGTGACCATCTTGGCGCCGTTCTTGGCGATGCCGCCCTGTTCGTAGTCCTTGCCGACCATGAAGCCGGAGAGGTTCTGCAGGAAGATCAGCGGGATCCCGCGCTGGTCGCACAGTTCGATGAAGTGCGCTCCCTTGAGGGAGGACTCGCTGAACAGCACGCCGTTGTTCGCCACGATGCCCACGGGGTGGCCGTGCAGCTTGGCGAAGCCCGTGACCAGGGTGGTGCCGTAGTTTTTCTTGAACTCGTGGAACCGGCTGCCGTCGACCAGCCGGGCGATGACCTCACGCACGTCGTACTGGGCGTTGACGTCCGTGGGCACGGCACCGTAGAGCTCATCCGGGTCGGCAACGGGCTCGACGGCGGTGTCCACGTCCCAGACGGGTGCGGCAGGCTTCGGCAGGGTGGAGACGATGTCGCGGACGATCTGGAGGGCATGCTCATCGTTCTCGGCCAGGTGGTCCGTGACCCCGGAAATCTTCGAGTGCACGTCGCCGCCGCCAAGTTCCTCCGCGGTCACGATTTCGCCGATCGCGGCCTTCACCAGCGGCGGGCCGCCCAGGAAGATGGTGCCCTGGTTGCGGACAATCACGGTCTCGTCGCTCATCGCCGGAACGTACGCGCCGCCGGCGGTGCAGGAGCCCATCACGGACGCGATCTGCGGGATCTTCGCCGCGGACATCCTCGCCTGGTTGAAGAAGATCCGGCCGAAGTGTTCCTTGTCCGGGAAGACCTCGTCCTGCTTGGGCAGGAACGCCCCGCCGGAGTCCACGAGGTAGATGCAGGGCAGCCGGTTCTCCAGCGCGATTTCCTGCGCGCGGAGGTGCTTCTTCACTGTCATCGGATAGTAGGTGCCGCCCTTGACTGTGGCGTCGTTGGAAATGACCAGCACCTGGCGGCCGTGCACCAGCCCGATGCCGGCAATGACGCCTGCACCGGGCGAGTCGCCGTCGTACATGCCGTCCGCGGCCAGCGGGGCGATCTCCAGGAAGGGGCTGCCGTCGTCGAGCAGCTGGTCAATGCGCTCGCGCGGCAGGAGCTTGCCGCGCGCCACGTGGCGTTCCCGGGACTTCGCGGGCCCGCCCAGCGCGGCGGTGGCGAGCCGTTCCCTCAGCTCGCCGGCCAGCCCCAGTTGGGCCTCCCGGTTCGCGGCGTAGGCGGTGCTCGTCGCATCCACCCGGCTGGCGATTGTCTCCATTGACTGCTTCCGTTCCCTGACCTGCGCGGACTTGCGCGCCGGAGCGGCAACTCAGGCCGCCCGACTATTTCGGTTAGTACCGCATAACTGAGATTTAGGTTAGTCTCTATTAACTGTGATGTCCAACACAGGGATCATTTTGCAACGAGGGGATGCGCCGGTGACCGAGCCCAGCCAGACTGCCCAGCTTCCGTCAACCCAGGCAGCCTCAACGCAGCGCAGCCAGGCGAAGGCGAACAGGCGGCAGGCCCTCCTGTCCGCCGCCGCTGCGCTCTTTGCCCTGGAGGGCTTCAACCGCGTTTCCCTGGAGGATCTCGGGGCCGCGGCCGGCGTCAGCGGACCGGCGGTCTACCGTCACTTCGCCGGCAAGCAGGCCGTCCTCGGCGCCCTGCTGCTCAGTGTCAGCCAGGACCTGCTCGACGGCGGCCGCAAGGTAGTGGCCGATTCCGACGGCGATCTGGCGGCGTTGGGCGGGCTGGTGGCCTTCCACGTCGACTTTGCCCTGAGCAACCCGGACGTCATCCGGGTCCAGGACCAGGACTTCAGCAACCTGGCCGGCGAGGACCAGGCCGAGGTCCGCACGCTTCAGCGCAACTACGTTGAACTCTGGGTGGACGTGCTGGCCGGACTGCACGAGGGTACGGAGGCCGCCGAACTGCGGATGCGCGCGCACGCCACGTTCGGGCTGATCAATTCGACCCCGCACTCGGTGCGCAGCCACGGACGCCGGATCGGCGTCCGCCGCGCCAGGCCGCTGCTGGAAAGCATGGCGCTGGCCGCGCTCCTGGCACCGGCCCCCACCGAGCCGCTCGGCTAAGCAACTCCCCGGTCCCGGGCGCCCTCCCGGGTCCGCGGGTCGGCCCCGCACACCACGAAGCTGCCGGCCGCCCCTTCCTTTCGGACGGGGCAGCCGGCAGCTGTGTAGAGGGACCTAGACCATCGCGAGGACCATGCCCGGATCGGCCAGCATGGCCCCGAGGTCCTGGAGGAACCGCGAGCCCTGCTCGCCGTCGACCAGCCGGTGGTCGAAGGACAGGCTGAGCGTCATGACCTGGCGCAGCGCGACCTCGTCCTTGTACTCCCACGGCATCTTCCGGACCGCGCCGAGGGCCAGGATGGCTGCCTCGCCCGGATTCAGGATGGGCGTGCCGGCGTCAATGCCGAAGACGCCGATGTTCGTGATGGAGATCGTGCCGCCGGAGAGCGCCTCAGGGCTTGTCTTCCCGGCCCGGGCCGTGTCCGTCAGTTCCGTCAGGGCCGAGGAGAGATCCATGAGGGACATCCGGTCCGCGTCCTTGATGTTCGGAACGGTCAGCCCCCGCGGGGTCGCAGCCGCGATGCCCAGGTTCACGTAGTTGAACTGGACGATCTCCTGGTTGGCCTCGTCCCACCGGGCGTTGAGGGTCGGGTGGTTGCGCAACGCAATCAGCACGGCCTTGGACACGAGTGTCAGCGGGGTGAGCTTGTACCCGGCGAACGCGCGGCTGGCCTTGAGCCGTGCCAGCAGCTCCATCGTGGGCGTAACGTCGACGGTCAGGAACTCGGTGACGTGCGGCGCAGTGAAGGCACTGGCCACCATGGCAGCCGCGGTGAACTTCCGTACGCCCTTGATCGGCGTGCGGGTCTCGCGCTCGCCCGGGGCCTGGACAAGCCATGCGGCCTGCGCCGTCGCACCGGCGGGTTCCTGGGCGGCCGCGGGCAGCTCCCCGCCGCCGACGAAGTTCAGCACATCGTCGCGGGTGATGAGCCCGCGCTCCCCGGTACCGGTCACGGCCTCGAGGTCGACGCCGAGATCCTTGGCCAGCTTGCGCACCGGAGGCGTGGACCGCGGGCGCTCCCCCGGCGACATGTCGCCAGCTGTGGTTGCGGGCGTCGTTTCGACCGGCTGGGTTTCGGCCGGCCCAGCAGCGCGGACCGGCGCGGCCGGCTCGGCTGCACGGACTGATGCCACCGGTTCGGCCGCGACGGCCGGAGGGGCCGCCGGGGCCGCGAAGGTGCGGGCGCGGCGGGCCGGCCGGCCGGAGGCTTCCAGGACGGCGCCATAGCCCACGAGGTTCGGCTCACGCTTGCCTGCCGCGGCCCCGTCCGCACCGGCGGAACCGGCGGCCCCGTCGTCGCCCTCGATCTCGAAGGAGACGATCGGCTTCCCGACCTCAACAACGGTGCCGGGCTGTTCGTGCAGGGCCGCGACAACGCCGGCAAACGGCGAGGGCAGCTCGACGACGGCCTTGGCCGTCTCTACCTCGGCGATGATCTGGTTGAGGGTGACGGTGTCCCCTACCGCGACCTTCCAGGCGACGATTTCCGATTCCGTCAGTCCCTCGCCGAGGTCCGGGAGCCTGAATTCCTTGATCATGGTGGCGCTCATCCTTCCAGCCCGCTAAGGGAGTTGGGGCGGCCGAGGGCACGGTCGACGCCGTCGAGAATCCTGTCAAGGCCCGGCAGGTGGTGCATTTCCAGCTTGGAGTAAGGGTAGGGAACGTCGAAGCCGGTCACGCGGACGGGAGCGGCCTCGAGGTGGTAGAAGCAGCGCTCGGTGATGCTCGCGGCGACTTCGGCGCCGAGGCCGCCGGACTGGCTGGCCTCGTGCGTGATGACCAGACGGCCGGTTTTGCGGACCGAGGCCTCAAGGGTGGCGAAGTCCAGTGGTGCCAGCGAGCGCAGGTCGATGACCTCAACCGAGATGCCTTCGTCGGCGGCCGCCATGGCGGCGTCGCGGGCGGTCTTGACGAGCGGGCCGTAGGCCACGAGGGTGACGTCCGTGCCCTCGGTGACAACGCCGGCCTTTTCCATGGACAAGGCAGAACTCAGGTCGACGCTCTCGTCCACCTCCCCCTTGTCGTGGTAGCGCCGCTTGGGCTCGAAGTACAGGACGGGATCGTCGGAGGCGATGGCCTGCTGGATCATTGTGTAGGCGTCCTGGGGGTTGGACACGCTGATCACGCGCAGCCCCGAGGTGTGGGTGAAGTAGGCCTCGGGCGATTCCGAGTGGTGCTCCGGCGAGCCGATGCCGCCGCCGAACGGCACGCGGATGGTGATGGGCATCTTGACGGCGCCCTGGGTGCGGTAGTGCATCTTGGCGACCTGGCTGACGATCTGGTCGAACGCCGGGTAGATGAAACCGTCGAACTGGATCTCCACCACCGGACGGTAGCCGCGGTATGCCAGGCCGACGGCGGTGCCCATGATGCCGGACTCGGCAAGCGGGGTATCCACGACGCGGTGCTTCCCAAAGTCTTTCTGCAGCCCGTCCGTGACCCGGAAGACACCGCCAAGGGCGCCGATGTCCTCGCCCATCAAGACCACCTTGGGATCGTTTTCCAGGGACTTGCGCAGGCCCGAATTGATGGCTCGGGCAAAGGTCATCTTCGTCATCAGCGTGCACCTTCTTCAGAAGCGGCTTCTGCGGGATCGCCGAAGGAAGCCAGGTAACGGGAGTAGTGCTCCTGCTGGCGGTCCAGCCAGGAGTTGGGCGTGCTGTACACGTGTTTGAAGATATCCAGCGGCTGCGGCTCGGGCATGTTGATGGTCCCGGCCCGGAGTTCCTTGGCCACTGCGTCAGCTTGCGCAGCGACGGCGGCCTCGAGGTCCGCGGTCAGCAGTCCCTTGCGCTCGAGCAGCGACTTCATCCGGCTGATCGGGTCCTTGGCGGCCCAGTCCTCGAGTTCGTTGGCATCCCGGTAGCGGGTGGGGTCGTCCGCCGTCGTGTGCGGGCCCATCCGGTAGGTCACGGCCTCGATGAAGGTGGGGCCGCCGCCGCGCCGGGCACGGTCCAGGGCAATGCGGGTGGCTGCCATCACGGCGAGGACATCGTTGCCGTCTACCCGCATGCTGGGGATGCCGAAGCCTGAGGCGCGGTCCGCGAGCTGGATGTGGGACTGCAGCCGGACGGGTTCGGAAATGGCCCAGTGGTTGTTCTGGCAGATGAAGACGACGGGCGCCTGGAAGCTCGCGGCGAAGACCATGGCTTCGTTGACGTCGCCTTCGCTCGTGGCGCCGTCGCCGAAGTAGGCCACGGCGACGCAGTCGGCGCCGTCGTTCTGGATGCCCATGGCGTAGCCCGTGGCGTGCAGGCTCTGCGCACCGATGATGATCTGCTGGGTGGCAACGTTGACGGTGAACGGGTCCCAGCCGGCGGAGGCATTGCCCCGCCAGGCACGGACGAGGTCCTCCGGCTTCACTCCCCGGCAGTAGGCGACGCCGTTGTCGCGGTAGCTCGGGAAGACAAAGTCGTCCTCGCGGAGGGCGCGGGCCGAGCCGATCTGGGATGCTTCCTGGCCGAGCAGTGGCGGCCACAGTGCCAGTTCGCCCTGCCGCTGGAGGGCCGTGGCTTCGGCATCGATCCGGCGGATAACCACCATGTCCTCATAGAGCGCGCAGAGCTGCTCATCGCTGACGTCCTGGAGCCAGGGATCGAACTCGGGATGGCTGATGCGCTCGCCCGCCGGGGTGATGAGCTGGACGAGGTCGCCGCCCGTCCGCCGCATAGAATTTTCACTGTTTCCGGGGCCCCCGGCGGCAATGCCGCCCTTGCCCGCGTCGTCGGTAAACACTGTTGTCCGCACCTTCTGACGTCGTCTGACCGGAACTCGCAGGACTCGTGATCCCGCGGCGCGCCAGCCGCCCGGGCGCCGTTGCCCCGGATAATTGTGACCCTACTCACAATGCTCATCGGGTACAACCACCCGCAAAGATATTGAGCATTATGCCCTGTTTGGCGTCCGTCAACCGTGCTAATCTTGCGCATTATGCAAACCTTGGATGGCACTGACACCCGCCTGCTTTCGGCCATGGCGCGGGACCCCCGGCGGACCGTGGTTGCCCTCGCCCAGAAGCTCGGACTCTCGCGCAATACGGTGCAGGCCAGGATGGCCCAGCTGGAGAAGAAGCACGTGTTCCTCTCCTTCGAGCGGCGGATCAACCCGGTGTCCCTGGGGTACCCGCTGATGGCTTTCATCTCCGTCCACGTCCAGCAGCAGAAGCTCGGACCCCTCGCCGTCGAGCTCGCCGGGATTCCGGAAATCCTGGAGGGCTACGGCCTGACGGGCTCGGCCGATTTGCTCCTGCGGGTGGTGGCGCTCGACGCCGAGGACCTGTTCCGGATCAACGGCAAGATACTGGCGTGCGACGGCGTGGACCGGACCGATACCGCACTGGCGATGGGCGAGCTGATCCCGTTCCGGATCCAGCCCCTGCTGGAGCGCGGATCCGCCGATAACTGATCCGCTTTTCATCTGTGCCGTGGGCGGCCGCGGCGCTAGGCTGTGTCCGTTGGGTCCCCCCTGAGTCCTTGGGTCCGCGCACGCGGCCCAGTGCAACAGGCAGTGGCTTGTCTGGACTGCCGGAAAGGCTTGAACCGTGAGCAGTCCCGAGGAACCACACCGCCCGGTACCGCCGCAGCCCGGGCATGAGCCTGCAGCCGGCCACCCGGCGCCCGGCCAGCCGCCCGTTCCGTACTACGCCCCGCCGCCCGGGCCCCCCGCCGACGCCGCGGTGCCCAACTACGCGGCACCCAGCTACCCGCCACCCGCGACCGGCGCGGCTCCCAGCTACCCGCCACCTGCCGGCGGCGCACCTCCGTACTACGGCGGGCCGGGGCAGCCGCCGCCCTACTACGGAGGCGCCGCCCAGCCGCCCCCGAAAAAGAGCCGCAAGGCCCTGTGGATTGTCCTCGGGATCGTCGGCGGTGTGCTCCTGCTGGTGAGTGCCGGCGTCGTCGTCCTGCTCAACGTGGTGGGCGGAGCCACCAACCAGGCACGGGGCATCGCGGACGATTTCACGAAGCTGATCATCGCCGGCGAGGTCAGCACCGCCTACGAGAAGTACCTGGATCCGGCCCTCATGCAGAAGATTTCCCCGGAGGAGTTCGCCGCGGGGGTGCAGAGCCTGGAGCTTGACGGCAGCTGTAAACCGAACTTTTCAACCCTCAACGTCAGCTCCAACAACGGCTCCAACGCCGCCGACGTCGCCGGAACGATCGACTGCGACACGAAAAGCGTGGAGCTGGCCTACCGCTTCGAGGGCCACGACGAGCTGAAGATGGTGAACATTCGACTGAGGCCCCAGCGCTGACCTCGGAAAACTCAGTCCAAGCTGGCGCCCATCCATGGGAGAAGCTCCCGTGCTGCTGCACGGGAGCTTCTCTGTTGGTGCGGCCTTCCTAGTGGTTGGTAGCCTTCTCGGCGCCCACCCCGGTCAGGGAACGGACCTCCATTTCGGCCTGCTTTGTGGCGTCTTCCTTCCGCTTGTCCAGGACGGTGCCCAGCCAGCCCAGGAAGAACGCGAGCGGGATGGAAACGATGCCCGGGTTGCTCAGCGGGAAGATGGCGAAGTTGGCGCCGGGGATCATCGACGTCTTGGCCCCGGAAACCACCGGGGAGAGCGCAATCAGGATGATGGCCGCGGACAAGCCGCCGTACATGCTCCACAGGGCTCCCTGGGTGGTGAACCGGCGCCAGAACAGCGAGTAGAGGATGGTCGGAAGGTTGGCGGAGGCAGCCACGGCGAAGGCGAGCGCCACGAGGAACGCGACATTTTGTCCGTTGGCGAAGATGCCGCCGGCGATGGCCAGCAGCCCGATCACCACCACGGTGCGGCGGGCAACCTTGACCTCGGTGGCGGCGTCGGCCTTCCCCTTGGCGATGACGCTGGCGTAGATGTCGTGTGCGAAGGATGCCGCCGCGGTGATCGTCAGGCCGGCGACGACGGCCAGGATGGTCGCGAAGGCCACCGCCGAGATGAAGCCCAGGAGCAGCGGACCGCCGAGGTGGAAGGCGAGCAGCGGCGCGGCCGAGTTGACGCCGCCCGGGGCGGCCTTGATGGTGTCGGCACCCACCAGCGCAGCTGCGCCGTAGCCCAGGACCAGGGTGAACAGGTAGAAGATGCCGATGAGCCAGATGGACCACACCACGGACTTTCGGGCTTCCTTTGCGGTCGGAACCGTGTAGAAGCGCATCAGCACGTGCGGCAGGGCTGCGGTGCCGAGTACCAGGGCCAGGCCGAGGGACAGGAAGTCGACCTTGGAGGTCTCGGTCTTGCCGTACTGCAGTCCCGGGTTGAGCAGGTTCGGGTTGCCCGAGGTTTCCACCGCGCCGCCCAGCAGGTCCGAGATGTTGAAGCCGTAGATCGCGAGGACCCAGAAGGTCATGACAGCGGCTCCGGCGATCAGGAGCATGGCCTTGATGATCTGCACCCAGGTGGTGCCCTTCATGCCGCCGATCAGGACGTACATGATCATCAGGGCGCCGACGACGATGATCACCAGGGCTTGTCCGCCCCAGTCGCTGATGCCCAGGAGCAGCGAGATGAGGCTGCCGGCACCGGCCATCTGGGCCAGCAGGTAGAAGAAGCAGACGGCCAGCGTGGAGATGGCCGCCGCGATGCGCACGGGGCGCTGCTTGAGCCGGAAGGAGAGGACATCGGCCATGGTGAACTTGCCGGTGTTGCGGAGCAGTTCGGCGACAAGCAGCAAGGCGACGAGCCAGGCGACGAGGAAGCCGATGGAGTACATGAAGCCGTCGTAGCCGTTGATGGCGATGGCTCCGGTGATGCCGAGGAAGGACGCTGCGGAGAGGTAGTCGCCGGCGATGGCGGTGCCGTTCTGCGGGCCTGTGAAGGAACGTCCGGCGGCGTAGTAGTCGGCTGCCGTCTTGTTGTTGCGGCTGGCCCTGATCACGATGACCATGGTGATCGCGACGAAGAGGGCGAAGATGCCCATGTTCAGCAGGGTGGTGTCCTTGAGATCCGCAACGTTTACTGCGGGAACCATGAGTGTCATTTTGCTGTCCCCCCAACCGGGTTGCCGTGCTTGTCGAATTCGTGCCCCTCGATTTCCTGGCGGATCTCGGAGGCAATGGGGTCCAGCTTGCGGTTCGAATAGCTGACGTACCAGCCGGTGATCGCGAACGTGGAGACGAACTGCAGCAGGCCAAGGATCAGGCCGACGTTGATGTTGCCCCAAACCTTGATCGACATGAATCCCACCGCGTAGTCGGCCAGCAGGACATAGGCGAAGTACCAGAGCAGAAAGGCAATGGACAGCGGGAAGACAAAGCTGCGGTGACGTGTGCGCAGTTCCTGGAACTGCTCCGTCGACTGGACTTCCTTGAAGTCCACGGCCGCCGCAGCGTCCGTTTCTTGGGCGTCGTGACCCATCGGTTCCTCCTCATTGAGACTGGTGAGTCCACACCGGCTGCCGTGGTCTGCGCGGGACGCGCCCTGCAACCCATCCTGCTGATGTGACTGCAATCACTGTGCACTGTGGCGCGGGTTACCTGCCACAGCCGGGGCGGCCTGCGTCGCTCAGCGGTCCCGACGCTGCGCCAAACGGCGCCCCCGGCCGCCGAAAGGAACCCCGGCGGTAGGCTGGCACCATGCCGGATTCTCCCCTGCTCACCGCCGCCGCCGTCGCGGTGATTGCCCTGGCGATCGCTGCCGTCGTCGCCGTGGGACTCAAGGTCCTCCGGTCCTTCCGCGATCTCGGCACCGATGCGGAGCGGGCCACCTACCAGACGCTGCATGCCGCATCCCGTGCCGGCCAGCACCTGAGGACCGGCCTAAACCCGGCCGGCGCGGCCAAGGCCAGCAAACAGCTGCGCAGCCTCCTGGGCTGTGACGCCCTGGCCATCACGGATACAACCGGCGTGCTCGCGTGGGACGGCGCCGGCGAGGAACTCAAACCTGCCCTGATGGGGCTCGCGTCTAAAGTGTTCGAAGGCGGCCACCTCGCCGTCATTCCGGCGGGCGAACTCCAGCTCCTGGCCGCCGGCGACGGCGGCGTGACGCTGGCGCCGGAGGTGGAGCGCGCCGTCGTGATCGCCCCGATCAAAACCGGCGCGCGTGTGGTGGGTGTGGTGGCCGCCTTCGCGCCGGCCGCCGGCGCCGGACTGGTCCGCGCCACCGGCGAGGTGGCTGACTGGGTGGCCACCCAGGTGGAACTCGCCGAGCTCGACGCCTCCCGCACCCTCCTGATGGAGGCGGAAGTCCGGGCCCTCCGCGCCCAGATCAGCCCGCACTTCATTTACAACTCGCTGAACGCGATCGCCTCCTTCATCAACACGGATCCGGTCCGGGCGCGCGAGCTCGTGGTGGAGTTCGCCGATTTCACCCGCTACTCCTTCCGCCGCCACGGCGACTTCACCACCCTGGCCGAGGAACTGCGCTGCATCGACCGCTACCTGCTCCTGGAACGGGCCCGCTTTGGCGACCGCGTGCAGGTCAGCCTGCGGATCGCTCCGGAGGTCCTGAGCACGGTGATTCCCTTCCTGAGCCTGCAGCCGCTGGTGGAAAACGCGGTCCGGCACGGCCTTGAGGCCAAGGAGGGCCCGGGGCACATCTCCATCACGGCGAACGACTCGGGGGCGTTCGCGGAGGTGACGATCGAGGACGACGGCGTGGGCATGGACCCGGACCAGCTCCGCTCCGTCCTTGCCGGGCACAGCGACGGCGACCACGTCGGATTGCGCAACGTCGACGCCCGCCTGCGGCAGGTCTACGGGGACGAGAACGGCCTCGTGATCGAGACGGCACCGGGCGAGGGCACCCTGATCACGATGCGCGTCCCCAAGTCCCAGCCCCGGCACGACGCCTGATTTCCGGTCGGTTCCCGGCGGTGTCGTGCCCGGCGGCAGTTGGCTGACGGGCTGAGCCGGCCACAATGGCCGCGGCAGTAGGCTAGTGGCATGATTAACGTCCTCGTCGCCGACGACGAGCTCCCCGCCGTTGAGGAACTGGCTTTCCTGCTCGGCAGGGATGACCGGATCGGCACCATCCACCGCGCTTCCTCGGGCGCCGAGGCCCTGCGGGCACTGGAGGCCGAAGAAGTCGATGTCATCTTCCTCGACATCCACATGCCGGCGCTGTCCGGGCTGGACATTGCCCGGGTCATCTCCCGCAGCGCCCACCCGCCCGCCGTGGTCTTCGTCACCGCGGACGAGGACTGCGCGCTGGAGGCCTTCGAGCTCGCGGCTGTGGACTACCTCCTCAAGCCCGTGCGCGCCGATCGGCTGGCGAAGTCGATCGGCCGGATCAGCGAGCTGCTCAAGGACGGCGCGCCGGCCCCGGAAATGATCACCGTGGACCTCGGCGGGACCACCAAGATGATCCGGCGCGAGGACGTGACGTACGTCCAGGCGCAGGGCGATTATGCACGGCTGCACACGGCGGAGGCCAGCTACCTCATCAGGGTTCCGCTGGCCGACCTAGAGCAGCAGTGGGCCGACGCCGGGTTCCTGCGCATCCACCGCTCGTACCTGACCGCCTTGGGCCACATCAGCCACATGAAGCTCGCCGCGGCGAGGCCCAGTGTCACCGTGGCCGGGGCCGAACTGCCCATCAGCCGCAGGCACCTCCCGGCGGTCCGGGAAAAGCTCGAAGCAAGCCGTATCCGGCCGCAGGCATGACGCGGGTCCGGGTCACGGCGCCGCGCAGCGTCACTTCGGGAAGTGTCACACCGGGAAGTGCCGCATCGGGCAGCGCCGCCCTGACCGGCGGGCGCTCTGCGGCGGCCTCACAGGAGGCGGCAGAGGAATCCGACGCCGGGCAGCTGTTCGTCCGCTCCCTCATCCGGTCCCAGCTCCGGCTGGGCCTCGTGGTGGCCCTGGGATTCCTGCTGATCATGCTCGCCTTCCCGCTTGTGCTGGGGCTGGTCCCGGGCCTTGCGCACTCCACCATTGCAGGCCTGCCATTCGACTGGGTCCTGCTGGGTGCCGGCATCTATCCGGTGATCGGTCTCAGTGCCTGGCTGTATGTGCGGACCGCGGCAAGGAACGAGGCCCGCTACCGGGACCTCGCTGGCGACAAGTGAGGGACTGGTGAGGGCCCAGGTGAACGGCCCGGTAGGCGGCCACGCACGGGGCCGGGTGGGCGGAACGTGAACCCCGTCGTCGGGGTGGCGGCGTTCGCCGCCGTCTCGCTTGCCACGGCAGTCATCGGTTTCTACGGGCTGCGGATCTCGCGCACCACGGGAGACTTCTACGTGGCGTCCCGGACGGTCAAGCCGTGGTGGAACGCCTCGGCGATCGGCGGGGAGTACCTCTCGGCCGCCAGCTTCCTGGGGGTCGCAGGGCTGATCCTACTCTCCGGCACCGACGCCCTGTGGTATCCGGTGGGGTACACGGCCGGCTACCTGATGCTGCTCCTGTTCGTCGCCGCTCCCCTGCGCCGGTCCGGGGCCTACACGATTCCGGACTTCACCGAGGCGCGCCTCGATTCGCGTGCCGTCCGCCGCGTCACAAGCCTGGTGGTGGTCCTGGTCGGCTGGCTCTACATCGTCCCGCAGCTGCACGGCGCTGCCCTGGCCATCCGGATCACCACCGGGCTGCCGGCGTGGGTGGGCCCGGTGGCGGTGGTCGGCGTCGTCTGCTTCACCGTGGTGGCGGGCGGAATGCGCTCCATCACGTTTGTCCAGGCGTTTCAGTACTGGCTGAAGCTCACCGCGGTGGCGGTGCCCATCGTGTTCATGCTGCTGGCGCTGGGCGGCGGGGACTCCGCCGCGGCGGAGTTGCCGCCGCCCAGTACGGCCAACCCCACGGCGCTGGCGCCCGCGGGCCCCTACCAGATCATTTCGCTGCTGGTGGCCCTGCTCTTTGGCACGCTCGGGCTGCCGCACGTGCTGGTCCGTTTCTACACCAACCCGGACGGGCAGTCCGCCCGCCGGACCACCCTGATTGTCCTGGGCCTGCTGTCCGTCTTCTACTTGTTTCCGACGGCGTACGGCATGCTCGGCCGAGCGTTCGCCCCCGACCTTGCCCGGAGCGGCCAGGCTGATGCCCTGGTTCTGCTGCTGCCCGGCCGGATGATTGGCGGGGTGGCCGGCGACTTGCTGACGGCGCTTGTGGTGGCCGGAGCGTTCGGGGCGTTCCTGTCGACGACGTCCGGCCTGGTGGTCTCGCTGGCCGGCGTGATCAGCCAGGACGTGTTCGGCGGCAGTGTCCGGGGCTTCCGGCTGGCAGCAGTGGTCTCGGCCATGGTCCCGCTGGGGATCGCCTCGATGACCGAATCGCAGGCACTGGCCGGCAGCGTGGGGCTTGTGTTTGCCTTTACCGCGTCCACGATCTGCCCGGTCCTGCTGCTGGGCATCTGGTGGCGGGGGCTGACGGACGCCGGGGCTATCGCGGGCATGGTGACCGGCGGCGTGCTCTGCGGCAGTGCGATGGTGGCCGGCTCGGTGCTGGGTGCTGCGCAGACGCCGTCGTGGCTGGCGCAGCCCGCCGCCTGGACGGTGCCGGCCGCGTTCGCCGTCACGATCCTGGTGTCCCGGGCCACGCGGGGCCGGGTGCCGCGGACAATGACACGGCTGATGACCCGGCTGCACACCCCTGAACGGCCGCTCGCGACGGAACGGTGACCCTGCCGTGCTGACCCGGGCGGGGCTCCGGCAACGCTGACCCTGCGGTCGCGATCCGGGCGGGGCTCCGGCAACGCTGACCCTGCGGTCGCGATCCGGCGTCGGTGACCCGGCCGGGTGGTTGGCCGGTGGGGCTCCAGGCGTGGGTCCGCGCGGGGCGTGACTAGTCGATGGCCGCCATGAGCTCGACGGCGCGCTCCAGGAATGCGTCGACCTGGCTTTCCTCGTAGCCCTCCCGGCCCACTGCGGGACGGAACACTGCGCGCCGGACGTTGTCCACGCTCAGCGGCTGGTCCTCCTCGAGGTAGCCGATCAGCTCGTGGCAGAGGTCGTCGACGTCGGTGGTGTTGTAGCTGCGGGCCTTGGGCTTGGACGGGCGCCGGAAGCGCTGGCCGTCCGGGCGGTGCAGGCGCCCGCGCAGGACGCCCGCGAGCCGGCCGATTTCGCGCAGCCAGGCATCCTCGCCGCGTTCGGCAACGAGCTCATCGCGCTCGCGCCGGGCGAGGGCGTCTTCGAGCCGGTCCAGCGCGGCGTCCACGCCGGCGGCGGCGTAGCCGCCCTTCACGGGATCGAAGGACACGGAGCGGACGTCCGAGCTCTTGATGGCGCGGGAGGCCGAGGACGGAGCTTCGAATGACACCCGTGCGCGCTGCAGGAAATCGTCGACCTGCCTGGCGTTGTAGCCATACTGGTTCCGCTGCACGCGGTCAAAAGACGCAGGAATCTGCCGTTGAATGTCCACTGTTACTTTGTTCCTTTGATGCCGTTCGGCTGGTTTGCTCGGCACCATTCTAGGCGCCGGAAGTGCTGGTCCGGTGCTTCTAGGCGGCTGTGAGGGCCGAGAACAGGATGAACGCCACCGGCGAGGCGAAGACAATCGAGTCCAGCCGGTCCATGACGCCTCCGTGTCCGGGGAGGATGCTGCTCATGTCCTTGATGCCGAGCTCGCGCTTGACCATGGATTCGGCGAGGTCGCCGGCGGTGGCGGCTGCCACCATGCCCACGGCGAGCACGACGCCGAACCACCACGGTTCGCCCAGCACGAAGATCATGGCCAGCACGCCCACGACGACGGCCCCGGCGATCGAGCCGGCGAAGCCTTCCCAGGTCTTCTTGGGGCTGATCTTGGGGGCCATCGGATGCTTGCCCAGGGAGGCGCCCACGAGGTAGCCGAAGGTGTCGTTGGCTACCACCAGGAGCAGCAGGGTCGCGATTTCCCACGCACCCGCCGGAATCACCCCGTCAGGCCACAGGCCTACCGGCGTCTCGCCGTCGGCGGTGTGCAGCAGCAGCGCCGCAAAGCTGATCAGGAACGGCACCCAGGACAGGGTGAAGACCCCTGCGAAAATGCTCCGCGCCGAACCGGCGGCGCCCTCCAGGGTCCGCCACAACAGCACCGCCACGCTGCTGACGAGCATGGCGAAGAGCAGGCTTTCGAGGCCGCCGAAGTAGGCGGCGATCGGCATGGCGACCGTGCCGACCATCACCGGCACGATCGGCAGGCGGGTGCCTGCGGCCTCCAGCGCACGGAAGATCTCCCAGACGCCGAAGATCGCAAAGGTGGCGGTCACCAGGACGAAGCCCAGCGGGAGGAACAGCAGGCCGCCGAGGACGCATACCAGCATGCCAACGCCCACCACGGTGGCGGCGGGCAGGTTCCGGCCCGCTTTGGGCGTTGGGTTCTCGCGCTGCTTCCCCCGCCTCCGGGCGCGCGGCCCGGAGGCCTCCTGTGCCTGATTCATCAGACCTCGAGCAGCTCAGCTTCCTTGCGCTTGAGCAGCTCGTCGATCCCGTCCACGTGTGCCTTGGTCATGGCGTCGAGTTCCTTCTCACCGCGCGCGCCTTCGTCTTCGCCGGCGTCGCCGTCCTTGACGAGCTTGTCCAGCGTTTCCTTGGCTTTGCGGCGGATGTTGCGGATGGACACCTTCGCGTCCTCACCCTTGGACTTGACGATCTTGACGTATTCCTTGCGCCGTTCGGACGTCAGCTCGGGAATGGTGATCCGGATGACGTTGCCGTCGTTGGACGGGTTGGCGCCGACCTCCGAGTCGCTGAGGGCACGTTCGATGTCGCGCAGGGCCGTCTTGTCGTACGGGGTGACGAGGATGGTGCGGGCATCCGGGACCGCGAAGGAGGCCAGCTGCTGCAGCGGCGTCGGCGTGCCGTAGTACTCGACGATGACCTTGTTGTACAGGCCAGGAGTCGCGCGGCCGGTCCGGATCGAGGCGAAGTCTTCCTTGGCTACCTCAACTGCCTTGTCCATCTTGTCCCCGGCTTCGAGCAAGGTTTCTTCGATCACGGTCTCTCCTCAGAAATTGGTGCGTCCCGGGGGCCGGGGCGCGGCACGTCTTCTTTGTGCGCCTGCCGTATTCCGCCGGGCGCTTTTGTCTTCCGCCTGGCGGCGGAAAGGTCCTGAAAACATCCTAGCCGTTGCTAGGGGGTGACGACGGTGCCCAGGTCTTCGCCCCGGATGGCGCGGGTGACGTTACCCTCGCCTTCCATGCCGAAGACCACCATTGTGAGGTTGTTGTCCTTGCACATGGTCATCGCGGTCTGGTCCATCACGCGGATGTCGCGGCGGAGGGCGTCGTCGTAGCTGAGGCGGTGCAGTTTCTCCGCCGTCGGGTCCTTCTTCGGGTCGGCGGTGTAGACGCCGTCGACGCCGCTCTTGGCCATCAGGACGACGTCGGCGTGGACCTCCATGGCACGCTGGGCGGCCACGGTGTCAGTGGAGAAGTACGGCAGGCCGGCGCCGGCGCCGAAGATGACAACCCGGCCCTTTTCCATGTGGCGGATGGCGCGGCGGGGGATGTAGGCCTCGGCAACCTGGCCCATGGTGATGGCGCTCTGCACGCGCGTTTCCACCCCGGCTTGCTCAAGGAAGTCCTGGAGCGCGAGGCAGTTCATGACGGTTCCGAGCATGCCCATATAGTCGGCGCGGGAGCGGTCCATGCCGCTCTGGGACAGTTCGGCGCCGCGGAAGAAGTTGCCTCCGCCGACGACGATTGCCACCTCCACATCGGGAACTGCGGCGGCGATCTGCTTGGCCACGCCGCGGACGGTATCCGGGTCGACGCCCAGTTTCCCACCGCCGAAGACCTCGCCGGAGAGCTTCAAGAGGACGCGGCGCCTGTTCTTCTTTGGCTGGGCTGAAGTGGTGACGGTTTCCATGGTGCCTTCCCGTTGGTGAACTCTGAGTTAGGTTATCGTGCTGGGCGCCCAAGGAGGCATTCCGGCCGTGACCGGAAACGGTGCCTCACGGGTGCATGCAAAAGGGGTGGCCACCGTGGTGACCACCCCCTTAGCGTGTCTGGCTAGTGCCTGACTGGTGTCTGGCCAGTCTGACTAGGAACCGACGCGGAAGCGCGTGAAGGCAGTTGCCTTGACGCCGGCTTCTTCGAGGACCTGTGCGACAGACTTCTTGGCATCCTTGGCGAATGCCTGGTCAACGAGGACCTCGCCCTTGTAGAAACCGGTAACCCGGCCTTCGACAATCTTGGTCATCGCAGCTTCGGGCTTGCCCTCGGCCTTGGCCGTTTCCTCGGCGATGCGGCGCTCGGACTCGACGAGATCGGCCGGAACGTCCTCACGGGTGAGGTAGTTCGGAGCCATGGCGGCGACGTGAACGGCGACGTCGTGGGCTGCGGTGGCAGCCGCTTCGCCTTCGCCGTCAACAGCGAACAGCACGCCGACCTGGGCCGGGAGGTCCTTGGAGGTCTTGTGCAGGTAAGCGTCGACCGTGGCGCCCTCGATGCGGGAGATGCGGCGGACAACAACCTTCTCGCCCAGAACGGCGCCCTCTTCGATGACGACCTCGGACAGCGGCTTGCCGTCGACCTCGGTGGCAAGCAGGGTCTCGAGGTCGGCAGCGCCGGACTCGACGGCCACAGCCAGGACCTTGTCGGCCAGCTGGATGAACTTGTCAGCCTTCGCGACGAAGTCGGTCTCGCAGTTGACTTCGATCATCACGCCGACGCCGTTGGCGACCTTGGCGGCAACCAGGCCTTCGGCGGTGGAGCGGCCTTCGCGCTTGGTGGCGCCCTTCAGGCCCTTGATGCGGATGATTTCGATGGCCTTCTCGGCGTCACCGTTGGCTTCGTCAAGAGCCTTCTTGACATCCATCATGCCGGCGCCAGTGCGCTCGCGCAGAGCCTTGATATCAGCGGCAGTGTAGTTCGCCATGTGAACCCCTCTGTCTAGAAATTTATGTGGTGTACGGACCGACAGGACGGCTGCTCACCGAGTGAGCGGCCATCCTGTCGGTACCCCCTATGCAGCTGAGCGCATGTGGGGAGATCCAGATTTACTTGTCTGACTACTTGGCTTCGTCGGCGGCCGGTGCTTCTTCAGCAGCCGGCGCTTCTTCAGCAGCTTCGGCGGCCGGAGCAGCTTCGGCGGCCGGTGCTTCGTCAGCAGCCGGTGCAGCCTCAGCGGCGGGCGCTGCAGCAGCTTCAGCCTTGTTGCCTTCGAGGAGCTCGCGCTCCCACTCGGCCAGCGGCTCTTCCGGAGCTTCCGTGGTGCCGGTGGCGCGCTGGTTACGGGCGATGAGGCCCTCAGCAACGGCGTCGGCGACAACGCGGGTCAGCAGGTTGACGGAGCGGATGGCGTCGTCGTTACCCGGGATCGGGAAGTCGACTTCGTCGGGATCGCAGTTGGTGTCCAGGATGGCCACAACCGGGATGTTCAGCTTCTTGGCCTCGTCGACAGCAAGGTGTTCCTTCTTGGTGTCAACGATCCACAGCGCGGACGGCGCCTTGGTCAGGTTGCGGATACCACCGAGGTTGGTTTCCAGCTTGGTGAGTTCGCGGCGAAGGAGCAGCAGTTCCTTCTTGGTGTAAGCCGAACCGGCGACGTCGTCGAAGTCGATCTCTTCGAGTTCCTTCATGCGTTGGATGCGCTTGGAGACCGTCTGGAAGTTGGTCAGCATACCGCCGAGCCAACGCTGGTTGACGTACGGCTGGCCAACGCGGGTGGCCTGCTCGGCGATGGATTCCTGCGCCTGCTTCTTGGTGCCGACGAAGAGAACGGTGCCGCCGTGTGCAACGGTGGCCTTCACGAACTCGTAGGCACGGTCGATGTAGGACAGCGACTGCTGCAGGTCAATGATGTAGATACCGTTGCGCTCCGTGAAGATGAAGCGCTTCATCTTCGGGTTCCAACGGCGGGTCTGGTGTCCAAAGTGGACGCCGCTGTCAAGCAGCTGGCGCATAGTTACGACGGGCATGCCGACGCTCCTTCCGGCAGGTCATTCATGAGAGAGCCCATGGCCCTCTTACCCTGCCAATAGTTGACGGTTGTTTAGCATTCGCCCGGGGCGGGCGTTGCTCCTGGCATCCACCGCGCTTCCCATCCGCGCCATATGGACATGCCATGTGGAACGGACCGCAGGAGGCGCAGTCCTCCGCATCGGAAGTTTCAGGCTTCTTTTGAGGAGGGCTGGATACGCGTAGTCAGCTGCTGCTCCCCCGCACCCCTGAATGAGGCGTGCCGGCTTCGGCAATCACGAAGTATCGCGACTTACAAGCGTGAGGGCACAGCAAACTGCTCCACCAAGTGTACTACAGCGGCCCCGCCCAGACGGACGGTTTTGCCGCGGCAACGGCACGGGGTTCCGGGGCTTTGGCGGGGGCCGGCGGGCACCTTATCCACATAGCCATGGCGGGAGATTCCGCCCGGGGTGCCACCTTGGCAGGCTAGGGCCATGAAGCTCCCACTTGGCCTGCGGGCCTTGCTCCTGGCGGCACAGCTCCTGGCAGCACAGCTCCTGGCGGCATTGTTCCTGGCAACGTTCCTGGCGCCGCCCCCCCATCACCGCCGACGCCGATATCGCTGCCGCTGCCCATGCCTCCACCTCCGACGCCACAGACGCCGTCCGCTCCGGCCCCACAGACGACGCCGCCGCCCGCTCCGGCCCCACAGACGCCGGCTACTCCGCCATTGCCGCCCGGGCTGCGAATTCCTCCGGTCGGGCCTCCCCGAGGGCGGGGCCGGTCCCTCCGTCTGCCTGGAGCTGGCCGCTGAGCCCGCGGCCGGCGGTGCTCCGCGCCTTCGATCCCCCGGCCAAGCCGTGGCTCAGCGGTCACCGCGGCGTCGACCTTGAGGCGCCCTTCGATGGCGCCCCGCTCAAGTCGCCCGCCGCCGGGACGGTGAGCTTTGTCGGGACGGTGGTGGACCGGCCGGTCATCACGATCGATCACGGCAACGGGCTGCGCAGCAGTTTCGAGCCGGTGGCGAGTTCACTGAGGGCGGGGTCCGCCGTGGCGGAGGGCGATGTCCTGGGGCAGGTACAGACCGGCCACTGCGGCCCGGCCCCGCCCTGCCTTCACTGGGGCGTCCGCCGCGGCGAAGACTACGTCAATCCGCTGGCATTCGTGATGGACCTTCGGCCTTCCGTTCTGCTCCCGCCCCTGAATCCGGGTCCGTGATGCAGCATTTGGCGCCGTCTTTGATGCGCTGCTCGTCCGTTGACGCCCGCGGGCAGCCGCGGCGGGCGTTTGGCTTTGAAGCGCGGATCGTCCGTTGACGCCCGCGGGCAGCCGCGGCGGGCGTTTGGCGCCCGTCAGACGATCGCTGATATGCCCGTGATCGCCCGGCCGGTGACGAGGGTGTTGATTTCATGCGTGCCCTCGTAGGAGTAGATGGCTTCGGCGTCCGCGAAGACTTTGGCCATCTCGAAGTCCGTCACGATCCCGTTCCCGCCGAGGATGCTCCGGCCCAGGGCCACGCTTTCGCGCATCCGCGCGGTGGTGAACGCCTTGGCCAGGGCGGACTGCTCGTCCTTCGCCTCCCCCGCGTCCTCCAGCTGGGAAAGCCTCACCATCATGCCCATGGAGCTCACCGCATTGCCGAGGATCTGTACGAGCTGGTGCTGGATCAGCTGGAAAGAGGCAATCGGACGGCCGAACTGGCTGCGTTCCACGGCGTAGCGCCGGGCTACGTCGAAGGCCGCGAGCTGCTGGCCCACCGCTTGCCAGGCCACGGCCAGGCGGGTGACTTTCAGGACCTTGTTCGTGTCGCGGAAGCTGTTGGCGTTGGCGAGCTTGAAGAACTCCGGCACCACAACGTTGTCGAGCGTGATGTCAGCGTTCTGGACCGTGCGCAGCGAGATCTTGTTCTCAATTTTCACGGCACTGTATCCCTCGGCCTTGGTGTCCACGAGGAACCCTTTGACCTGGTTGTCGTCAACATCGCGGGCGTAGATGACCACCCAGTCGGAGAAAGTCGCGTTGCCGATCCAGCGCTTGGCTCCATTGAGGATCCAGTTATCGCCGTCGCGCCGCGCCGTGGTGCGCGTACCGCCGGCGACGTCGGAGCCGCCCAGGGGCTCGGTGAGGCCGAACGCGCCGATCTTCTTGAGCGAGTAGATCTCGGGAAGCCACGCATCCTGCTGCTCCTGGGAGGCAAGGGCTTCGATGGAGCCGGTGAAGAGCCCGTCGTGGACGCCCATGAACGTCGCGATTGACGTGTCGGCGCGGGTGGCTTCCGCGTGCAGGATGCCTGCGAAGAGATTCGAGTAGCCCTGCCTCCGAACGGGGCTGACCAGGTCGATTTCGGCGAGCTTCGGGATCAAGTCCATGGGGAACTCCCCGCGATTCCAGCAATCGACGGCGATCGGCCGGACTTCGCGGGTAAGGAATTCACGGACTTCGGCCAGCCTGTCCTGCTCCTTGGCGCTGAGCAACTGCTCGAACGCAAAGAAATCGCCATCGGCGTAGGGCAGGTTGTGGATGTCGATGGCAGCTTTGGACATGATGTTCCTTCACTCGATCAGCGGGGACCAAAGGGCGCGGGCTTCGCGCCGGCGATATGTTACTCATCAGTAACTTATCGCAGTGTCGGGACGCCTGCAAGTGCCGGCCCAATGAAAACCCGACAAACCCGACAAAAAGGGAGCCGCGGCCGACGTCGGACGTCAGCCACGGCTCCCGTGGTTGCGGACCCCGGATGAGGAGGCTGCCGCAGAAATGAATGTAGGGCTACTCGGACTTGAACCGAGGACCTTAGGATTATGAGTCCCGCGCTCTAACCAGCTGAGCTATAGCCCCCTGCGCCCGGAGCCAGACCTGGCCCGCGCGGGCCGGATTGGTTCCGGGCAAAAATACTCTAGCAATAGTAGACGCATCACACGTGCATGCCGTCACCGGCAGGCGGCCTGCTGCAACTGACTTGGATGCTGTTGGACTGGGCGCCCTGGAGCTTGAAGCGTTCGGAGTGGACGCCGTTCTGCCAGACGGCGCCTCTAGAGGACCAGGTCGTCGTAGCTCGCGCCCCGGTAGATGTCCTCAAACGTCTGCAGCGTGCGCGCGATACCGTGGCTTTCCACCATTTCGCGGCTGGTCTTGCCCATCGCATCAAGCTCGTGGTCGGGCAGCGAGAACACGCGCGTCAGCTTGGCGGCGAGGTCGTCGCTGTCGTTGGGGATAAAGAGATAGCCGTTTTCCCCGTCCCGGACCAGGTGCGGCAGCGCCATGGCGTTGGCCAGCAGGACTGGCGTGGACGCCGACATTGCCTCCAGGGTCACGAGGGACTGAAGTTCTGCGGTGCCGGGCATGCAGAACACATCGGCCGTGATGTAGGCCTTGCGAAGCTCGGCGTCACTGGCCAGGCCGAGGAACCTGACCCTGTCCTTCAGTCCGAGCCGGGCGACCTGCGCCTCCAGGGCAGGGCGGACTTCTCCGCCGCCGACGATTTCGAGGTGGATGTCCAGTTCCTTAGGCGTCTTGGCGACGGCATC
The DNA here is from genome assembly GCF_056406555.1 of Arthrobacter sp. P1_B4. Classification (NCBI taxonomy): domain Bacteria; kingdom Bacillati; phylum Actinomycetota; class Actinomycetes; order Micrococcales; family Micrococcaceae; genus Arthrobacter; species Arthrobacter sp. P1_B4. Next base: position 71,528 of record NZ_JBFTZW010000005.1, on the reverse strand, counting down.
GATCAGGACGTCCACGTGCTTCTCCTCCGCCAGCCGGCCGGCGAAGAGGACTGTGGGGCTGGCGTGGCGTTCCGCCGTTTCGTCGGGATGCAGCTCGTAGGCTGCGGCGTCGATGCCGTTGGAAAGGGGCAGGACCTGGCGGAGGAAGGCGTGCTGGTGCATGGCTTTGGCGGCAAGCGGCGTGGGTGTGGTCACGACGTCGGCCTGGCCCATGACCTTGCCCATGTCCCGCCAGGAGATCCGGCCCACAATGTCTTTGAACCACTGCGGGAACGGCAGGAAAGGGTTCAGGTTTTCGGGCATGAAGTGGTTGGTCGCCACCACCCGGATACCGCGCTTCACGGCCTCGTACAGGACGTGCTCGCCGATCATGTAGTGGCTCTGGATGTGCACCACGTCCGGCTGGATGCGGTCGAACAACAGCCCGATTTCCTTCTTGATCTCCCAGGGGAAGGTGACCCGGAAGTACTCGTGCGTGGGCACCGAGTGGGAGCGCAGGCGGTGGACGGTGGCCTCGTCGCTGAACTCGCTGTAGCTCGGGCCCTTGCCCGGGCGGCACGCCAGGACGTGGACATCGTGACCCCGGGCTGTCATCCCCTTGGCCAGGCGGTAACCGAACTGGGCGGCGCCGTTGACGTGGGGCGGGTACGTGTCAGCGGCAATCAGGATGGTCAGCGGGGGCTGGTTGTCGGACGTGGTCACGTGAAGAGCTCCTGGTGGTCGCTGTGCGGACAGCTGGATCAATGGCGGCCGGCTGGCAGTCGGCACAGGCGCGCCGGGCCTGCAGCCGAAGTCTGGACTGACGCCCTAGGACCTGCCCGCTGCCTTCCGCGCGTCCTTCTTGCGCTTGGTGACTTCCGGGTGGTGCCTGGAGAGGGCTATGACTCCCACGATAGCAAGCAATGCGGCCGTCCCCATGGCAATAGCCGTCACGGCTTGGACATCCGGACGCAGTTCTCCCAGAATCACGATGCCAATCGCGATGCCCACAATGGGGTCGATCACCGTCAATCCGGCGATCACGAGGTCCGGCGGTCCGCTGGAGTAGGCGTTTTGGACAAACCACGATCCCAGAACGCCTGCAGCAATGATTGCAACGACGCTGTACCACGGCACATTCAGCAGGAACTGTCCATTTGGATCGAGCAGATGCCTGCCGATGATGCGGGTCAGCACAGCCACGAAGCCGAACAGGACGCCGGCGCCGAGGATGTAGACGAAGGCGCTCATGCGGTGCCTGAACAGGACCGCGAGCGTGCCAAAGGCCGCGACCGCAATGGCCAGGAGCAGCACGATTGTCAGCTCGTCCTCGCTGCTGACGTTGTGATTCTCCTGCGTGGCGGTGACGGCCAGCAGCACGAACAGCGCTGAGCCGGTCACGCAGAGCGAGATGGCCACGACAGTTGCACGGTTCATGCTCAGGCCCTGGTCCTTGGTGTTGACCACGGTGGTGATGACCAGTGCGATCGCGCCGATCGGCTGCACCACCGTCAAGGGCGCCATGACGAGGGCGATCGCGTTCATTCCCATCCCGGCGCACAGCAGAAGAAACCCGAATACCCAGCGCGGGTTACGCACGAGCCGCAGCAGGCCGTGGGTGCTCAGCGCCAGGCCGCCGGTATCGGCCTTGACCGCACTGCCCTGGCGCTGTGCCCCAAACGCCAGGCAGAAGGCGCCGAGGACCGCAAGCAAAACCGCAACCCAGACCATCAGCGGGAGCCGCCGTCGTGCGCCCGAAGCTGCCTGCCCTTGCCGATGATCGCCCAGACGTAGTTGTAGGCCGCGATCCAGTGCCCCACGAGCCCCAATCCCAGGAAGATCCACGCGACCGTGGCATAGACGTCCGCGGCGGGCACCGGAAGCTTGGAGAGCACCAGCAGCGGCGTGCCCACCAGCAGCAGGCCCGTCCGGATCTTTCCGATGCGGCTCACCGGCAGATCCGGGTGGCCGTGGAAATAGAACACTGACAGAGCCAGCAGGACCGCGTCCGGGACCAGCAGCGCGGCGAGATACCACCACTCGACGACGCCTGCGATCACGAGGGTCACGGCGACGGCGATCAGGGAAAGCCTGTCCGCAATCGGGTCCATGACCCGTCCGAGGTTGGACATCTGATTGAAGCGGCGGGCAATGTAGCCGTCCACCCAGTCGGTACTGGCCATGACCGCGAGCACGAGGGCACCGTAGCCGTACTTGTGCTCCGAGAGGACAAGCCAGATGAATAACGGAACGCCAAGGAAGCGCACCACGGTCAGGACATTGGGAACCGTGAAGACCGAGTCGCGGTGGACGAGGGGCTGCCCGGGGCGGGCGCCGGCGCCGATGAACTTCATCGATTCCCCCTTTCCGTGGACGGCAACGGTTTGGCGTTTAGGTTCAGGGATCTGTCTAGCCCTTTATCAGCCTGCGCACCAGGACCGCGAGAGCGGCTCCAGAGGCGGCGAGCACAGCCAGGGGCTTCCAGCGCCGCTTGATCGTGTCGGCCAGGCCCTGCCCGTCAGCGGATGTGGCCGAGCCCGCCGAGGACCGGGCTGAGGCGCGGAAGCCTGCGATCTTGTCGCTGAGCTGCTCCTTGCCGTCCTGGAGCCGGACCTGGGCGGCCGCCAGCAGGATTTGGGTCTGGGTCTTGACATCGAGTTCACGGCCGAGGTCGTCGCGGACGCCGGTAAGGTGCGTGCGCCGCAGGTCCAGCCGGCGTCGGAGTTCAGCCTCTGTGGGCGGCGGTCCGAAGTCGGGCTTGGCGGCAGCCTTTGCTTCCTTTTCCGCCGTCGCTTTGGCTGCGGCGGCTTCCTTGGCGGCCTTCGCTGCTTTGTACTGCTCGGTGCTCGGATCCAGGATCCTGGCGTCGAAGGCGGAGCCTTCCCTGGCGATGCCGAGATCGTATTTAAGCCCCCGGATCGTATCCTCGGGGACCAGCGGCATGAGCTTCTTGAACTTGTTCTGCCCGATGAGCGCCCCGATCGCGGCGATAATCAGGCAGACGGCAGAGACCAACAAGGCGGCGAGCCACGCGGGCATGATGGTGGCCAGTCCCATGATCGCTGCAATGAAGAGTCCGATCACCAGGAGTCCAACAAAGACAAGGGCGACGGCGAAGAAGGCACCGGCGACGCCGAGCTGGGTCCCCTTGCGTTTGATTTCGGCCTTGGCCAGGGCAATCTCGTCACTGAGTTGCCGGGGCGCCAGCTTGAAGATCATCTTCAGGGTTTGCGGCAGCGCGGAAATCCGCAACCCGCTGCCTGTGCCGCCGCTGTGACGTCCGCTCATCGGTCCCGCCTAACTGGTGCCATCCGTCGATCCGCTCGCGCGGGCTTGCCGGGTCTGGACAGCTTCGCACAGACCCCGGTGTCAAAACTATCATTTAGGCTCTTGGGAGGCCTTTTCGGGCAAGGTGTGGCGCGCCCGCCCAGCCACCGGCCGGCCACCCCGGCGGGCCCTAGGATGGACCTCTGTGAGCACACCCCACAATCCCGGTGATTCCCTGAGCCGCCGTCGCAAATTCCTCTACATCCTGACGCTCGGCGCTTTGACCGCCCTAGGGCCGTTCACGGTCGACCTCTACTTGCCCGCATTCCCGGCCCTGGAAGACAGCCTTGGCGTCTCCGCGGCCGCGGTGCAGCTGACGCTCACGGGGACGACCATAGGTTTCGCGCTGGGACAGCTGGTGGTGGGCCCGCTGAGCGACAAGTTCGGCCGACGCCTGCCCCTGATCGTGGCGACGGCGGTCCACATCGCGGCATCCCTGGGCGCCGCGCAGTCCACGGACATCGCCACGCTGGGTTTCTTCCGTGTCCTCATGGGTGTCGGGGCTGCCGGAGGCGGTGTAGTGGCCATGGCCATGGTCCGTGACCTGTTCAGCGGCTACGCGATGGTGCGGATGTTCGCAAGGATGGCCCTGGTCAACGGGCTGGCCCCGATCCTCGCCCCGGTCATCGGCTCTCAGCTGCTGTTGCTGATGCCCTGGCCCGGCATCTTCTTGTTCCTGGCCGCCTACGGGACCTGCGTCATCATCGCGGCCCTCTTCGTGATCCGGGAGACCCTGCCGCCGGAACTGCGCGGCAAAACCGGGATGACCATGGGCCAGCGTTATAAGGTGCTGTTCTCCGACCGGATCTTCGTAGGCCTGCTGCTGGTGGGCGGGATGAACTTCGCGGGCCTCTTCACCTACCTCTCCGCCTCGCCGTTCCTGTTCCAGAATGTCTACGGGTTCACGCCACAGCAGTACGGCCTGCTCTTTGGCGTCAACTCGCTGGGCATCGTGGCAGGCGTGCAGACCAGCGCGCGGCTCATCAAGCGCGTCCCGCCGCAGTGGATCCTGGCTTGTTCCACGGCCTGGATGTTCGTCATGGCCGTCATGATTGTCGTCTTCGACCAGCTGGGGTTCGGGCTGTGGGGCGTCCTGGTGCCGCTGTGGTTCTACATCCTGGGCGCCGGTTTCACCTTCCCCACCGTGCAGGTCCTGGCCCTGGCCAAACACGGGGCCCAGGCCGGAACCGCGGCTTCACTGCTCGGCGCGGCGACCTTCTTGATGGCTGGCCTGGTCTCGCCGGTGGTCGGCTGGCTCGGCGTCAGCTCCGCAACCCCGATGGGCGCCGTCCAGGCCGTCTGCATCCTTCTGGCGGCCGCTGCACTGTGGCTGGTTGTTCGGCCCAGCACGGTGCCACCGATTCAGTAGCCGGGCCCTCCCCCCGCGGGACATGCCCATTTATCGCGGCCTCCCCGCGGGACATGCCCATTCTTCACGGCCTCCCCACGGGACATGCCCATTCTTCACAGCCTCCCCGCGGGACATGCCCATTCTTGGCTCCCGGGGCTGGACATATTGGCACTATGTCCATCCGCCAGGACCACCACTGGACATGTCCCCAGGGGCATCCCGCCAGCACTGAGCATGTCCCCCGGGCAGCCCCAGTACAGCGAACACCGTGGCCGCGCCCTGTGCCCATGGCCCCGCCCGTCCGCCCACGCAGCCCTGTCCGTTGCCTGCAGCCCCGCGCCCCCGTTGTGCCCTGTTCGACATCCGCGGCGGGCGATAAAGTTATTTCATGCCCGACAGGCAGGATCACCAGCCCCTTCCGGCCACTTGGCAGCGGTCCGACGCCGGAATCCTGCCCCTGTGGTGGGATCGCTTGTGCGCTCAGACTAGTCCTCAGTCGGCGGCCCTGTTCGCCGCCGGCCTGTTCACCGAAGACCGCCGCCGTCCGATTGCCCAGTGGTACAACCCCGCATATGACTCCGCCCTTCTCGTGGCACCGGAATCTTCCCCGGAGTGGCCGGTGCAACGGTTCGGCATCTTCTATGCGCCCCCGGGCGGCGGTTTCACCCAGGTGCACTCGGCGCCGCATGAATGGCACCCGCGGGAGCCTCGGAAGTCCCCCACGGAGCTGGAGGCCTTCCAGGCAGCGGTCGCCGAGGCCCAGCGCTTCCTCCAGGTGGAAATGTACTTCGTCTGAACCTCCACCTGAACCGCCCGCCACTGCGTTGCCCGGCAGAAAGCCCTGGCCACAGACGGAGCAACAAAGACGAGGAAATAAAAGAGGAAACAAAAAAGGTCCCGCAGCTGGTTTTCACCGGCCGCGGGACCTGTCCGCTCCTCCTGCTGGACTTGAACCAGCAACCCTTCGATTAACAGTCGAATGCTCTGCCAATTGAGCTAAGGAGGAATGAAGCAGGTACGACATTAGCAAAGGTTTTGCCGGTAGGGAAATCGGCCGCGGGGCCAGCGCCTGCCAGTCGCGAAATACCCCTCCGGGTATAAAAAAGTCCCCGTTCCGGAACCCGGAACGGGGACTGCGCGCTCCTCCTGCTGGACTTGAACCAGCAACCCTTCGATTAACAGTCGAATGCTCTGCCAATTGAGCTAAGGAGGAATGAAGCGGGTATAAGCCTAGCAAACACCAGCCCGGGAAACGAAATCGGCGGCTCAGGCGTCCGAGCGCAGGGACCGCCGCTGCATCTCAAGTTGCATGAGTTCGCGATTCAGCCGCTGGAATTCTTCGGGGTCGGCCGAGGCGTCCAGACGCTGCAGCTGGCCCATCTTCTCGGCCTTGACCCGGGTGATCTGGAGCTCGAACAAGCGGGCGAGGATGTCCTTGCAGTAGCGCAGGACGCCTTCGGGGGTGTTGGCCGGCAGGGGCACCACGGAGAGCTCGGACACGAGCGGGCGCAGGGGCTCGGGGACCTCCTGCAGCAACTGCTCGACCCAGCGCACCGGATCCCCCGAAAACTCGAGTCCGGTGGCCCGGATGGCCTCGTGGATGGCGAGGTAGGCGGGTGTGGAGAACCGCGCCTCCGAGAAGCGCTGCCACGTCTCGCCCTCGAGCATGCCGGGTTCCTGCAGCGCGACCTCAAGCGCCTGGCGCTCCATCGCGGCCACGGGGTCCCGGGGATCAGGGCGGTTGAAGGACGGGAGTACGGCCGACGGCGGCAAGGGGGCAACGCCGGGCGCGGTCCCGGCAAAGCCGCGGCCGGACCCCGCATAGCCCTGCCCGCCGCCCTGCCCGTGGCTCTGGGCCTGGCCGCTGCCCGGCGGAGCCGATGCAGCCTGTGCGGCGCGCTTGGTCGCCGCGCCGACGGCCCTGCTGACCTCCTCGACCGGCATCCCCAGCCAGCCGGCCAGCTCCCGGGCATAGGCCGGCCGGATTCCGGCGTCGCGGATCTGCGCCACCACGGGCGCGGATTCACGCAGGGCCGCGATCCGGCCCTCGACCGTGTCCAGATTGTGCCGCTTCAGCGTGGCCCGGATGGCGAACTCAAACAGCGGGCGCCGGCTACCGATCAGATCCCGGACGGCGGAGTCGCCCTTAGACTGGCGCAGTTCGCAGGGGTCCGCGCCGTTGGGTTCGACCGCCACGAAGGTTTGTGCGACAAACCGCTGGTCCTCTTCGAAGGCGCGCAGGGCGGCCTTCTGCCCGGCGGCGTCGCCGTCGAACGTGAAGATGACCTCTCCACCGCTGCCGTCGTCGGAGAGCAGCCGGCGGGCGATCTTGATGTGCTCGGTGCCGAAGGCGGTCCCGCACGTGGCTACCGCCGTCGGAATGCCGGCCAGGTGGCAGGCCATGACGTCGGTGTAGCCTTCCACCACCACGAGCTGGCGGTCTTTGGCGATGTTGCGCTTGGCGAGGTCGATTCCGTAGAGGACCTGGGACTTCTTGTAAAGCGCGGTTTCGGGGGTGTTCAGGTACTTTGGTCCCTGATCGTCCTCGTAGAGCTTGCGGGCACCGAAGCCGATGGTGTCGCCGGCGATGTCCCGGATGGGCCAGATCAGCCGGCCGCGGAAACGGTCATAGATCCCCCGGCCGCCTTCAGAGAACATGCCGGTCAGCTTGAGTTCCGGGTCCGTGTAGCCGCGGCCGCGGAGGTGTTTGAGGAGCGAGTCCCAGCCCTGCGGCGCGTAGCCCACACCGAACTGTTCGGCCGCCGCGCGGTCGAAGCCGCGCCCGTAGAGGAAGTTGCGGCCCTCTGCGGCGCCGGGGGTGAGCAGCTGGGCGCGGAAGAACTCGTCGGCCACCTTGTGCGCGTCCAGCAGCCGCTGGCGCCGGCCGATGTCCTCCCGGTTGGGCCCGGAGCCGCCGTCCTCGTAGTGGAGCTCGAAGCCGATCCGGTGGGCCAGCTTCTCGACGGCCTCGTGGAAGGAGATGTGGTCCAGCTTTTGGACGAAGGAGATGACGTCGCCGTCCTCGCCGCAGCCAAAGCAGTGGTATCGGCCAACCTGGGGCCGAACGGTGAAGGAGGGTGAACGCTCGTCGTGGAAGGGGCACAGACCCTTGTAGGACCCGAGCCCGGCTCCCTTGAGCGTCACGTAGCCATCGATGACTTCCTTGATGTCGGTGCGTTGGCGTACTTCATCGATGTCTTCGCGTTTGATCAGGCCGGCCACATTGCCATCCTAGTCCCCGGGTATGACGCCGACGGGCCGGCCATGGTGGCCCTCACCACAGCGACGGCAGGCTGCCCACGAGACGCTCGTACATGGCCAGCGCCGAGCCGTCCGTCAGCGACGCGACCTGGTCGATGACGACACGCAGCCGCGCGGCGTCGTCGCCCGCGTCGAGCCAGTCGGCGGCGAACATCGGTTCCAGGTGGCGGGCCCCCGTGGCGCTGAGTGCGGTGACGAGGGCGTGCAGGACCTCACGCTGGCGCTCGTAGATGGGCTGCCTGTGTTCGGTGGTCATCACGAAGGTGGTGGCCAGGCCCTTCATGACCGCGATTTCCATCACGGTCTCATCCGGGACGATCAGCTCCGCGTTGTAGCGGGTCAGGTTTTCCGGGCCGTAGACCGTGCGGGTGGCCTCCAGTGCGCTCTGGCAGAAGCGGCCGATGAGCTGGCTGGTCATGTCCTTGAGCGCCGCCATGGCCTTGCGGCTGCCGTCGGCCTCGCGCACCCAGACGTCCGTGGCCTCCAGCCGGGCCAGGGCGGCGTCGATCGCGGCGGGATCGTTGTGCGGCAGGTACCACTGCTTGGCGTAGCCGACGACGCGGGCGCGGTGGTCCGGGTTGTCCATCCAGCGCAGCTGGAAATGCCCCGCGACGATCGCGTCCTCGACGTCGTGCACCGAGTAGGAGATATCGTCCGCCAGGTCCATGACCTGCGCTTCGAGGCAGGACCGGCGTTCCGGGGCGCCGTCGCGGATCCAGTCGAAGATGGGGAGGTCGTCCTCGTAGGCACCGAACTTGCTGGTCCGCTCCCCGTGGATGACCGGGGCGTTTACCGCGGACCACGGGTATTTGGCGGCGGCATCGAGACTGGCCCGGGTCAGGTTCAGGCCGGCCGGCCGGCCGTCGGCGGCGAGGACCTTTGGCTCCAGCCGCGTCAGCAGCCGCAGCGTCTGGGCGTTGCCCTCGAAGCCGCCGATCCCGTGCGCCACTTCGTTGAGGGCCGCTTCGCCATTGTGGCCGAAAGGCGGGTGGCCGAGGTCGTGGCTGAGGCATGCGGTGTCCACGACGTCGGGGTCACAGCCCAGCGCACGGCCCAATTCGCGGCCCACCTGGGCAACTTCGAGGCTGTGCGTGAGCCGGGTCCGGACGAAGTCGTCGGTATCCGGGGCCACCACCTGGGTCTTCGCGCCGAGCCGGCGCAGCGCCGAGGAGTGCAGGACCCTTGCACGGTCCCGCTCGAAGTCCGAGCGGTAGGTGCTCTTGGGCGGCTCCTCGACCCAGCGGGCCCAGTCGCGGGAGGTATACCCGTCGAGGACGGGCGCGGTGGTCCGGGTCTCAGCCACCGGAGACATCCAGTTCGGCGAAGGAAATATCGCGGGTCTGGGCATCATCCAGCGTCCGGTTCAGCAGCCAGTCCTTGGGCAGTGCCGGTTTTTTGGGCGAACCGGCGCGGCCGCGCGGACCCTCGGCGTCGCCTCCGGGATACGGCGAGTCGAGGTCCAGCTGGTCCAGGGTGCCGCGCAGCACCTCCAGGCTGGTGACGAGCGCCAGCTTGGTCCGCAGTTCGCTGCCGACCACGTAGCCCTTGAAGTACCAGGCAATGTGCTTGCGGATTTCGCGCAGGGCTTTGCCCTCGTCCCCGAACGTCTCGACCATGAGCTCAGCGTGCCGGTACACGCTCTCGGCAACCTGGCGCAGGTCCGGCCGGTGCCGCTGGTCGCTGCCTTCGAACGCGGCCATGAGGTCGCCGAACAACCAGGGCCTGCCCTGGCAGCCACGGCCGACGACGACGCCGTCCACACCCGTTTCGCGGACCATCCGGACTGCGTCCTCCGCGGACCAGATATCTCCGTTGCCGAGAACGGGAATGTCCGGCAGGGCCTCGCGCAGCCGGGCGATGGCGGACCAGTCGGCCTGGCCGGAATAGAACTGTGCTGCCGTTCGGCCATGAAGGGCGACGGCTGCGACGCCGGAATCGCGGGCAATCCGGCCGGCGTCGAGGTAGGTCAGGTGGTCCTCGTCGATGCCCTTGCGCATCTTGATGGTCAACGGGACATTGCCCTTGGAGGCTTCCTTCACCGCGGTCTGGACGATGGAGGTGAAGAGGTCGATCTTCCATGGCAAGGCCGATCCGCCGCCGCGCCGGGTGACCTTGGGCACGGGGCAGCCGAAGTTGAGGTCGATGTGGTCCGCCCGGTCCTCCTCCACCAGCATCCGGACGGCCTGGCCGACGGTGACGGGGTCCACGCCGTACAGCTGGACGGAGCGGACTTTTTCGTCGTCGTCGTGCGAAATGATGCGCAGCGACTCCGGCGTGCGCTCGACGAGGGCACGCGAGGTGACCATCTCCGCCACGTACAGGCCGCCGCCGTATTCACGGCACAGTCTGCGGAAGGCGGAGTTGGTGATGCCCGCCATGGGAGCCAGGATCACGGGGGTGTCCACCGTGATCGGGCCCAGCTTCAGGGGCGGGAGTTCCAGCTTGGGGGCGGGAGGGGTTGCTACAACAGTCACCCGACCATTGTCTCAAAGACGGGCAAATCGGCCCGGTCCCGCTCCGGCTATGTGGAAATCTCCCCGATCTGGCGGCGTTCGGTGCGGGCAGATTCGTCGTCAGCCCCGCAGTGCGGCCCGCCGCCCGCGGCGCGTGGCGCCACCGGCACCGGCACCGCCGGACCCGACTAGGTCTGGCTCGGTCTCATCCGGCCCAGTCCCAGCCKGCCCGATGCCATCCGGCTCGGTCTCCGCAGACCCGCCGCCGTCGGACCCGCCCCAGTCGGACGCACCGGCGGCGGGCGCGCGGCCGCCGGCCAGCACGCGGGCGGAAGCGGCACCGGGCGTCTCCGCGCCGCCCCTGACCGCACCGCCCCTGGCCGCACCGCCCCTGATGCCGGTGGCCTTGACCACCAGCACGGCGATGAGGGTGGTGACCGGCACGGCCAGGACGAGTCCCACGGAGCCGACGAGGGTGCGGATGACTTCCTCGGAAAGTTCGGCACTGGTCAGGGCGTCCCCGAGCGGCCGCTCGTAGAGCATGACCAGGATCAGCACCGGCAGGGCCGCGCCGGCATAGGCAAACGCGATGGTGTAGACGGTGGAGGCGATATGGTCCCGGCCGATCCGCATGGCGGACGTGAAGAGCTGCCGGGCGCTGGTTTCGGGGGCYAGTTCCCACAGTTCCCAGACGGCCGAGGACTGTGTGATGGTGACGTCGTTGAGCACGCCCAGCCCGGAAATGATCAGTCCGCACAGGATGATGCCGGAGATTGAGATGTTGTCCGAGATGTTGGTCAGGGTGGCAGCGTCGTGGCTGCCCACACCGGCGAGGTTGGCGGCGTCGGTGGCCCAGGCCGCCAGCAGCGCCGTAATGGCGAGGCCGAACATCGTCCCGAGCAGCGCCGTCGACGTGCGGGCGGAGAAGCCGTGGGCGAAGTAGAGCACCCCGATCATGATCACCGTGGATCCCACGAGAGCCAGGAGCAGCGGCGGCTTGCCCTCGACCAGCCCGGGCAGCATGAACGAGACAAGCACCACGTATGCGCCGACAAGCCCGATCAGGGCCCGCAGTCCGCGCCAGCGCGCCACGGCGATCACCACGACGGCGTAGAGCACGGCCAGGAAGATGATGGGCAGGGTCCGGACAAAGTCGACGAAGACATAGGCCGGCGCGCCCTGGCCCGCGGCGCCCTGCACCTTGGAGAGGTTCAGGTAGCGGATGCCGTCCCCGGGCTTCACGCCGTGGGACTTCGCGACGTCAGGGTTGATGACCACTTTCACCGGGTTGCCGCCCTTGTCCGGCTCGGTGTAGGCGAACGTGCATTGAGAGCCCTCGTTCGGCGGCTGCGGCGCGGCCCCGGAACCGGAGGTGCCCTGCTGGGCGGCGTCACCGCCGGCCTGGACATCCGAACAGCTGCCGACGACGACCCGCTGGATCTTGCCGGTGTCAAACGTCACCCCCGGGGCCGCCGCGTACGGGCTGGCCAGCGTGATGCCTTCCTTGCTTCCCGACGGCCACATGAAAGCCATGGCCGCCAGGGTCAGCAGCGTCAGCGGGATCAGGATGGCAGCCAGGATCCAGTTGGCCTTCTTCCGCGCAGCCAGCATTTGAGGCGTCGGCTCCGGATGTTCGTTGTGGGAGTGCGAGTGTCCGGCGCCCATCAGCAGTTCAACCTCATGCCGAAAACTTTACGGCGTGGGCGGTTCCGCTCAGGACCGATGACGCCGCGCTTACGCCGGCGCGATGTTCTGGTTGACGTGGAAGAGGTTCTGCGGATCGTATTTGGCTTTGACCTCCCTCAGCCGCTTGTAGTTCTCCCCGTAGTTCTCCGCAACCCTGGGCAGATCATCGCCGTCCATGAAGTTGATGTAGCCGCCGGGGGCCGAATAGGGCCGCAGGGCGGCCGCGTAGTCCCGCACCCACGCGATGTTTGCCTCGTTTTCCGCGGGGTCCATCCACTGCGCCGCGATCACGGGCGAAAACTTCACGTTCCGGTTGGCGAACGCCGTGTCCGTCACGCCCACCCGCTGGACCGCACCATCGATGGGGTAGAGGTGTACCGCGGTCTGCACGCTGGGGACCTTGCTGCCGTGTTCGATGTGCGCCGCGATGGCACCGTCGTTCAGTTCCGCCAGAAAATCCGCTTTCCAGTAGGCCTGCATGCCAGGGGGCTGCAGCGGGTCGAAAGCCGAGTTCAAGGCGGGGTACGGCATTGGTCCCACCATGGATCCCGCAGCCGGCGCGGCGTCCAGGAACGGCTGCCAGCGTGCCGGACCTTCCGCCGGATCACCGGTCCACATGCCGACGATGACGCACACCGGTTTGCCATGCCATTCCTCGGGCAGGAACGGAACAGGAGGACCCTGGTGGAAGCCCAGGAACGCGCCAAACTCTTCAGGGGCGGTGGCCATGTAGTCCCGGTAAAACCTCGCCACCGTCTCGGCATGCTTGATGGGATAAATGATGATGCCGGCGTGGACCATGTCCACGGGGTGCATCCGGTACTCGAACGACGTCACGACGCCGAAGTTCCCGCCGCCGCCGCGCAACGCCCAGAACAGGTCCTCGTTCTCGCTTTCGCTGGCGGTAAGGAATTTTCCCTCGGCCGTGACGACGTCGGCAGAGAGCAGGTTGTCGCAGCTGAGTCCATACTTGCGGCTCAGGTATCCAATGCCGCCGCCGAGGGTCAGCCCGGCGATGCCGGTCGAGCCGACAATGCCGCCGGGAGTTGCCAGCCCGAAGGCATGGGTCGCGTGGTTGAAGTCGGCCCACGTCGCACCCGGCTCCGCGCGCGCCGTCGCGGCTGCCGGATTAACCCGGACGCCGGTCATGGTGGAGAAATCGATGACCAGGGCGTCATCCCACGTGCCAAAGCCCGGGGCACTGTGTCCTCCACCGCGGACCGCCAGGTCCAGGGAATTGTCCCGGGCGAAGTTGACGCAGGAGATGACATCGGCCACCTGGGATACCTGGGCCACCGCTGCCGGCCTCTTATCGATCATGCCGTTGAAGACTGCCCGTGCCGCGTCGTAGCCGGCGTCGCCGGGCGTGATGATCTGCCCGCGGACTTGCCCGCGCAGGCTGTCGAACTGTGTTCCGTTCATTATGTATACCGTCGATTTCGTCGTGAGATTCGACCGGACGGTTCTCTGCGCTCCCAGCCGGCGTGGCGCCCGGAGGTTTACCTGCTCATGCCTACTCTTCCCGCATTTCCCCGTCAAGGGCGCCAGCAAATGCACCCGTGCCGGCCGCACCCATCACCGGGGGCGCCGGCTCCGAATCCACACTAGGGACCACCGGCCTTGACGGGAGGGGGCCGCAACCTATGGTTGGTAATTGACGGACGAAGGACCGGAAGGACACATACGTGGCAATGCGCAAACTCGACGACCGCGAGCCGGAGGCGGGCCGTTCCGGGCCCGTCGCCAAAGCCGTGCTGACCATCGCCGAAGCCGCCGGGGAGGCCCGCGGAGTCGTGTTGATCCTGCACGGCGGGCGGGCCGACAGTTTTGACGCAGTCCGCGGCCGGCACCTGAGTCCGGCCCGGATGGTGCCCTTCGCCCGGGCGCTGCACAGGCAGGGCGGCCCGCACGGGCTGGCCGTGTGGACCCTGCGCAACCGCTACCGCGGCTGGAACGGGGAGGACATGTCCCCCGTTCACGATGCCCGTTGGGCGCTCGCCCGGATCAGCCAGGAACATCCCGGCGTGCCGGTGTACCTGCTGGGCCACTCCATGGGCGGTCTCACGGCGCTGTGCGTGGCCGACGACGCGCAGGTCGAGGCCGTCGTCGCGCTCGCCCCGTGGCTGAACCACAAGACCTCGGTCCAGCCTGTCGCGGGCCGCCGCGTCCTGATCGTCCACGGGACCGACGACCGCTGGACCAGCCCGGCGAACTCACTGGACTATGCCCGGCGCGCCGAGGGCGTCGCCGCGTCCGTTGACTACGTCTCGCTCAAGGAGGCCGGCCATTTCATGATCCGCCGGCTGCCACTGTGGAACGTGCTGGCGAACGGCTTCGTCCTGGACGCCTTCAGCGAGGCAACGGGGGCCGATGTTTCCGGCGCCAGGGACGCATTGCGCAGCGCCCTCGGCGGCGCCCCGCCGGCGGCCGGAACGCGTATGCCGGTGGTGTTGTGATGCCGCCGTTCCCGCTCGATGCCTTCCTTGCCAGCCTGCCCTGGGTCATCGCGGGACTCGTGGCGCTGCTCGCAGTGACTTTCGCGGTTGCCGTGCGGCAGAACCGGCACTCCGTCATCGACACCGTCTGGGGTCTGGGCTTCGTGGTGGTGGCCGGCATCTCGTGGGTGCTTTCCGCCGGATACGGCGACGCCGGCAGGCGGCTGCTCCTGCTTGCCCTGGTCGCGGTGTGGGGCATCCGCCTCGCCGTCCACATCGGGGCACGCGCACGCGGCCGCCACGAGGACCCGCGCTACGTGGACATGCTCGCCGGAGCGTCCGGATCACGCAATGTCTATGCCCTGCGGCGGGTCTACCTGCCCCAGGGGCTGGTGATGTTCTTCGTCTCGCTCACCATCCAGGTCGGCATGTTCGCCACGGGAAGCCTGGGCTGGCTGGCGTTCGCCGGCGTCCTGCTCTGGATCCTTGGCTTCGTGTTCGAGACGGTCGGCGACTGGCAGCTGACGCAGTTCAAGGCCGATCCCGCCAGGCGCGGCACCGTCCTCAACACCGGCCTGTGGCGCTACACCCGCCACCCCAACTATTTCGGCGACGCCGCCGTCTGGGCAGGGCTGTTCCTGGTGGCGGCCGATTCCTGGCCGGGTGTCCTGACCGTGCTCTCCCCCGCCCTGATGATCTGGACGCTCGCCGGCAAGACCGGGAAGCCGCTGACGGAAAAGGCAATGTCCGCG
This sequence comes from Arthrobacter sp. P1_B4, assembly GCF_056406555.1. Classification (NCBI taxonomy): domain Bacteria; kingdom Bacillati; phylum Actinomycetota; class Actinomycetes; order Micrococcales; family Micrococcaceae; genus Arthrobacter; species Arthrobacter sp. P1_B4. The sequence continues at coordinate 56,284 of NZ_JBFTZW010000005.1, read as the reverse complement.
CGTCCCGGGTACAAGGAATACATCGACTCCACCTCCGGCTTCCTGCCCTGGCCGCCCCGGCGGCGGGTGGGCGGACACTGACGTGCGCGGCCCGGCAGGTGCCCGGCACCGGCTGGGCTGGCGGCCCGTGAACTGGCGGCCGGAGCCCAGCGACCGGTTCTACCGTTTCATTGTCCGCACCGGGCTGGCGCTGCGCTGGCTGTTCCGGATTCGCGTCCTCGTCACGGGGCGGGAGCACCTGCCCCAGCCCGGGCCGCCCAATGCCTCAACCCGTGGCGCATCAACCCGCCTCCCGTCCCGCCCGGTGGTGCCCGGCCAGGGCGCCGTGGTCGCGATCACGCACTTCGGCTACCTCGACTTTGCCTTTGCCGAGATGCTGCTGTGGTGGCACAACCGGGCCCAGCTGCGTTTCCTCATCACGCAGGGCGCCGCCGACCACTGGTTTGCCGGCCCCGCGGTCAGCGCCGCCGGGCATGTGGTGGTCGGGTACGGATCGGGAGCACACGCCTACGACGCCGCCGTCGCCCGCCTGAGGGAGGGCGAATACGTCGCCGTCCTGCCAGAGGCCGGCGTGAGCCGCAGCTTCACGGTGCGCGAATGCAAGACCGGTGCGGTGCGGATGGCCGCCGAGGCCGGCGTGCCGATCATCCCGGTCTCCATCTGGGGCGCCCACCGGCTGATGACCCGCCACCATGCCTTCTCGCCGCGGCACGCCTGGCGCGCCCCGGTCCGCATCCACGTCGGCGAGCCGATCCTTCCGGGCTCGCTCCCGGACCCGGCCGACGACGCCCGGGCCGCGACGGCGCGCCTGGCCAAGACCCTGCAGGACGGGATCGACGCCGGCATTGCCGATTTCCCCCTGCGACCGGCCCCCGGGGCCTGGTGGATGCCGGCCGGTCTTGGCGGCGGCGCCCCGACCGAGGAGGAAAGACGCCGGCTCGACGAGGGCGACGGTCCCCGGCGCGCAGGTGCCAAGCGCCGATAAGCCCTACTTCCGCCATCGTCTTGACTAAACTCCGTGGGGTACAAAAAGCACTCAATGGAGAGGGACACCTGTGGCAAGCACAGTCGTGACCAAGAGCGGAACCGAAGAACGCGGTCTCGCACGGATAGCCCAACGAATGGCGGCGTGGACGGAGCGGTGGTTCCCGGACGCCTACATCTTCGCCCTCGCCGGCGTCGTCATCATCGCGGTGGCCGCACTCGCCATCGGCGCCACGCCCCAGGCAATCGCCGACTCGTTCGGCAACGGCTTCTGGGACCTGACGGCCTTTACCCTGCAGATGGCCATGGTGGTCCTCACCGGCTACGTCGTGGCCACCTCCCCGCCCGTGGCGAGACTGATCAACAGGCTGGCGCTCGTGCCGTCAACGGCGCGGACCGCGGTGAGCTTCGTGGCCGTGCTCGCCATGTCCGTGTCCTTCCTCAACTGGGGGCTCAGCCTGATCTTCGGCGGGCTGCTGGCCCGCGCGATTGCCCGCCGCAAGGACCTGACGGTGGATTACCGTGCCCTGGGTGCGGCGGCGTTCATGGGCCTCGGCGCCGTCTGGGCTCTGGGGCTGTCCTCCTCTGCCGCGCAGCTGCAGGCCACGGCCGCGTCGCTGCCGCCGGCGCTGCTGAAGATCACGGGCATCCTGGACTTCGGCACCACGATCTTTACCTGGCAGTCACTGCTGACGCTGGCCATCCTGATGGCCCTGACCACCGTGATTGCGCACTTCTCCGCGCCCCAGGGCGGCTCGATCCGCACCGCAGAGGACCTGGGCGTGGACCTGGACGACGAGCCGGCCGAGTCCGCGCCGCGTTCCCGGCCGGGCGAATGGCTCGAATACAGCCGGGTCCTGCCGATCCTGGCGGGCGTCCTCACGCTCGCCTGGCTCGTCTCGCAGTTCCTCACCAAGTCCTTCCTCAGCGTGGTCAGCAGCCTCAACGGCTACCTGCTCGTGTTCCTCATCCTGGGCCTGGTCCTGCACGGGACGCCGCGGAACTTCCTGCAGGCCGTGACGAAGGCCGTCCCGGCCACCGCGGGCATCCTCGTGCAGTTCCCGCTGTACGCGGCGATGGCGGCCATCCTGACCAAGGCCCCGGGAACCGGCGGCATGAGCCTCTCCACCCACCTCGCGGCGTTCTTCTCGGACATCGGCAGCGGCGGCGGCTTCGCCGTCGTCATTGCCCTCTACACGGCTGTACTGGGCATCCTGGTCCCCTCCGGGGGCGGAAAATGGCTGGTAGAGGCGCCCTACGTGATGCAGTCGGCCACCGACGTGCAGATGAACCTCGGCTGGACCGTGCAGATCTACAACATCGCCGAGGCGCTGCCGAACCTGGTCAACCCGTTCTTCATGCTGCCGCTGCTCGCGGTGCTGAGGCTGCGCGCCCGGGACCTGGTGGGCTTCACCTTCCTGCAGTTCGTCTTCCACCTGCCGGTGGTCCTGCTGCTCGTCTGGCTGCTGGGCATGACCTTCGACTTCGTGCCGCCGGTGATGCCCAAATAACTGCGCCGCACAATAACTGCATTAACGCAGACAGACCCGCAGCCGTGGCCGTTATCAAGCTTCATACGGCTACAGCTGCGGGTCAGTCTGGTTAAGACCTAGGCCGGGTCGGAGACGACGAGCGTTTCCGAGCCCTGGACATGGGCCTTGCCGCTCTCGAGCAGCGGTTCGACAACGGTGCGCAGGGCGGTCATGGCGTCGTCCAGTTCGAGCATGACCGGGTGCTGGTAAGCGATCAGGGCCAAAAGGTCCCGGACGGCGGCCTTGGCCTCGTCCGCGCCAAGCTTGGGCTCGTGCCCGAGGAACACCTCAGTAGGCTCAGTGGTCGAGGCCGCGCCGCCGGCACCGGCATCGGCGCCGCCGTCGGCCCCCGGAATTCCCTGGGCGTAGCTGATGGCGAACCCCTCCAGCCGGCCCTTGCGGCTGGCCGCGATGCCGTGCCCGAAGGCGCTGGCCTTGGGCGCCCGCAGCACGATCGCTCCGTGGGCGCCGCTGAGGTCATCGAGGAACAGGCGCTGCACCGCGGCGACGCTCAGCTCCCCCGGGCTGTCCCAGCCGTGCACGGCCGTGTAGTAGCGTCCCACGACGTCGCTGAGCTCCACCGAACCCGTGGCCAGGTCCTCGACCTGGTCGGTGGCCGCGGACTCCGAACCGTCGCCGAACACCGGCAGCTTGAGCGGAGCCGGGTCAACGACGACGAGGCGGGAACGCTGGATCGGGGCCAGGCCCGCGGCCTCGGCAAACGCCGCACCGGGTGTGCCCGGCTCCACTTTGCAGCGCAGTCTGGACACGCCCGACGGCGCCTGGGCGGCCTCGTGCCGCAGCATGGTCAGCAGCGTGGACCCCAGGCCGGCGCGGCGGTGGTCCCGGGCGACCTCGACATACGCCCAGAGCCGGTCCGGGTGCAGCGAGGCCTCGTGGACCACGGCGGCCGCCACCGGAATGGCGACACCGTCCACGACGTCCTCGGCCACGATGCAGCGGCGCCACGGGGAATTGCCCGAGGGCGACAGCGTCCCGCGGAACTGTCCGGCCTGGACGGTCTCAGGGCCGCCCCAGATTTCCAGCAGCGCGAGGTCGTCGCCTTCCCGCCATTCCCGGTATGCGATCGCCATGATCAGGCGCCGATCAGCCGTGCGGCCAGGTAACCCTCCACCTTGTCCAGGGAGACGCGTTCCTGGCTCATGGTGTCGCGTTCGCGGATGGTGACGGCCTGGTCCTCGAGCGTGTCGAAGTCCACGGTGATGCAGAACGGGGTGCCGATCTCGTCCTGGCGGCGGTAGCGGCGGCCGATGGCGCCGGCGTCGTCGAACTCGATGTTCCAGCTCTTGCGCAGCTGCGCTGCGAGGTCCTTGGCCTTCGGGGACAGGTCCTCGTTGCGGCTCAGCGGCAGCACGGCCGCCTTCACCGGCGCCAGGCGCGGATCGAGCTTGAGCACGGTGCGGATGTCCACCCCGCCCTTGGCGTTGGGGGCCTCGTCCTCGGTGTAGGCATCGATCATGAAGGCCATGAACGAACGGGTCAGGCCGGCCGCGGGCTCGATCACATACGGGGTGTAGCGTTCGTTGGTGGCCTGGTTGAAGTAGCTCAGGTCCGCGCCGGAGGCCTTGGCGTGGGTGGAGAGGTCAAAGTCGGTGCGGTTGGCGATGCCCTCGAGCTCGCCCCACTCCGAGCCCTGGAATCCGAAACGGTATTCGATGTCCGTGGTGCCCTTGGAGTAGTGGCTGAGCTTGTCCAGCGGGTGCTCGAAGAAGCGCAGGTTCTCTTCGCGGATGCCCAGGCCCGTGTACCAGGACATGCGTTCCTTCATCCAGTACTCGTGCCACTGTTCGTCGGTGCCGGGCTCGACGAAGAATTCCATCTCCATCTGCTCGAACTCGCGGGTGCGGAAGATGAAGTTGCCGGGCGTGATCTCGTTGCGGAAGGACTTGCCGATCTGGCCGATGCCGAAGGGCGGCTTCTTCCGCGAGGTGGTCAGGACGTTGGAAAAGTTCACGAAGATGCCCTGGGCCGTTTCGGGCCGCAGGTAGTGCAGGCCCTCTTCGCTGGCGACGGGGCCAAGGTAGGTCTTGAGCAGCCCGGAGAATTCATGGGGCTCGGTCCACTGGCCGCGGGTGCCGCAGTTGGCGCAGGCGATGTCCTTGAGGCCGTTCTCGGCGGGACGGCCCTTCTTCTCCTCGTACTCTTCCTCGAGGTGGTCCGCGCGGTAGCGCTTGTGGCAGGACAGGCACTCCACCAGCGGGTCGGAGAACACATCGACGTGGCCGGAGGCCTCCCACACCTGACGGGGCAGGATAACGGAGGAATCCAGGCCCACGACGTCGTCGCGGCCGCGGACCACGGACTGCCACCACTGGCGCTTGATGTTTTCCTTGAGCTCGGCGCCGAGCGGGCCGTAGTCCCAGGCAGAACGGGAGCCACCATAGATTTCACCGGCCTGGAAAACGAATCCCCGGCGCTTGGCGAGGGAAATGATCTGGTCGAGGACGGATTTTGCTGCCATGGGAACTCCAATTTTCTACAGGGCCGCTGGGTGCGGTCCGTGGTGTTGGCCCCGGGACGCCGGCTGGTTGCCGGCCGGGACGATACGAACAAAGCGATACGAACAATGCAATGCGAACAGTGCGATGCAAACTCCAAGCCTACCGGCCCGCTACCGCTTCAGCGCGCCCTTGGGCCAGGGCAGGGTGGCCAGGACGATGGCGCCGAGCGTCAGGATGGTGCCGAGGACCGTGGGGAGGGCGATCACCGTTCCGGGCACCGGCAATATAAGGTCCAGTCCGAGGGACCCCAGCAGCTGGCCGGCAATCATCCCGAGGCCGGTGACCAGCACGCCCAGGCTGCGGACCAGGAGGGCGCCGATGCCGATGAAGATGCAGCCGAGCGGGCCGCCAAGGTAGTACCACCACTGCGCCGGGAGGGGGTTGCCGGCCCCGGCCACGGCGAGTTTGATCAGCCAGGCCACCCACAGCAGGGCCGCTCCGGCGATGAAGTTCACGAGTGTCGCGGCGATGGGGGTGCCGTAGTGCACGGTGGCTGTGCCGTTCATGGCCTGCTGGAAACTCATCAGGAACCCGGCCAGGAGCGGAAGCATCACGGGAACCAGCAACTGCAGCCCGGATTCCCCGGCGCTGAATCTGGGCGACACCGCCCAGGCGACGGCGGCGACGGTGAGCACACTGCCGAGCACCCGGATGCCGGTAATGGGCCTCTTCCCCGCCGGTCCGATCCCCATCCGGTCCACCAGCAGGCCGCTGAGGGTCTGTCCCGTCACGGCGGCCACCGTGAAGAGGGCGACGCCGAGCAGTCCCACGGTGAAGGACTGGGCGAAGACGAAGAGGGCGCCGATGCAGCCGGCCAGGACGTAGTACGGCGGAAACTGCCGTTCGCGCACGGCGGGCAGGATCCGCGCCAGCCCTGCCCGGCCCCGGGGCAAGGCCAGGGAAATGACCGTCATGACCAGCAGTCCGGTGCTGAAGCTGACGACGGCGGCACCGATTCCGTCCTCCAGCGCCACCCCGAGGGCGCCGTTAATCCGGCCCTGGATCGGGATGAACAGTCCCGTCGCGACGGCCATGGGCAGGCCGACGATCAGCGGAAGACGGCGGTGATGGGTCATAGGTGCCACCTTAGGTCAGGCATTATTGCTTGTATGAGCAATCCGGAATTCGAAGACATCACTATCCGCGACAGCATGATCCGGCTGGGCCAGCTGCTGAAGCTTGCGAATCTGGTCGAGGACGGCGTGGAGGCCGCCGAACTGATCAAGAACGGGCTGGTGAAGGTCAACGGCGAAATCGACGAGCGCCGCGGCCGCCAGCTGCACGACGGCGACACCGTCACCGTGAACGGCCGGACCGTGCGGATCAGCGCGCCCCCGGCCGCCTAGCCGCCCGCCCGGCGCCGCTTCCCGGCGTACACTTCCCCGGCGCGCCTACTTCTTGGCGTTGAGCACCACGTGCGTGAGGAACTCCGAGACGTGGCCGATCTCCTGCTGGTTGATGCCGTGCCACATGCCCGTGTAGAGGACCTTGGTGAGCTTCACGTGCTTGCGCACCCAGCCGACGGTGTAGTCGATCTTGTCCTCGGTGATCACGGGGTCCTGCTGGTCCCGCCCCCAGAACAGCGGCACAGTGCCGTCCAGTTCGCCGTCGCGGAAGCTGGGGTCATCGCCGGCGTCGACGACAAAACCTGACAGCCCGACGACGGCGGCAAAGTCCGCCGGCCGCTGCCGCAGCAACGTGGTGGCCATCGCCATGCCCATCGAGAACCCCAACAGCGTCACCGACGGGTGGTTGGCTTTGACGCCGTCGAGCCAGTCCTGAACGTAGCCTGCGGCGACCTTGACGGCGTCGAGCGAGTAGCCAATGGACCCTGTCAGCGGGAACCAAGTGAAGCCCGGTCCCATGGCGATCGGGGCGCGCAACGAGGCCACCGCAAATTCCTGCGGCAGCATCCCGGCCAGGCTGAGCAGATCCTGTTCGTTGGCGCCGTAGCCGTGCAACAGGACAAGAAGCGGCTTGCCGGCCCGTTCCTGCTCCGGCTGGGACCATTGGACGACAGGGGCGGGGAAGGCGTCAGCGTGAGTCATGGAACTATTCTTGCAGTTACCCGACGGTAACAAATTACGGGGCGCAGCTAATACGGTGGCGCAGCTAAACGGGAACAGTGCAGGATAAGGGGGTGAGCAATACCTATCCCATGGAAAATTCACCGGACACCCCAGCCGAGACCACCGTTGACACCGTCACCCACCCGTGGACCCGCTATGTGGCGATGGGCGACTCATTCACGGAGGGCATCGGCGATCCGGAACCGGCCAGTCCGGGCGGCCATCGGGGCTGGGCGGACCGCGTGGCCGAGGAACTCAGCCGTGGGCACAACGACTTCGCCTACGCGAACCTGGCCGTCCGTGGCCGGCTCCTGCAGCAGATCGTGGACCAGCAAATGGCTCACTGCCTGTCCCTCAAACCGGACCTCATCACGCTCTCCGCAGGCGGCAACGACCTCATCCGCCCGGGCGGCGATCCGGACGTGCTGGCCGAAAAGCTGGATTCGGTGGTGCAGATCCTGAGCCTGGGCGGCGCCACCGTTGTCCTGTTCAACGGCCCGGATACCGGCTCCACGGTGCTGGGCCGGATCCGCAGCAAGGTGGCCATTTACAACGAGAACCTGCGCACGATCGCCGCGCGCCACGACGCCGTGATCGCGGACATGTGGTCGCTGCGCCAGCTCAATGACCCGCAGATGTGGAATGTCGACCGGCTGCATTTCTCACCGCTGGGCCACCACACGATCGCGGCCATGGTGCTGGACTCGCTGAACGTCGAGCACACGCTCCAGCCCCTCTCCCCCAAACCGCTGCCACAGCGCAGTTGGCGCGAGGCGCGCAGCGGGGACCTGGTGTGGGCCAGGGAGTATTTCGTCCCCTGGGTGGTCCGCCGGCTGCGGCACCGCTCCTCCGGCGACGGCATGACGGCCAAGCGGCCGCTGGCCGGACCGGTGTTCGGTCCCGGCGTTCCGCTTGGTTCCGGCGAAGGCCCGCCCGGAGCCGAGGACGCGGTCCGGTCCTGAGGCTTCGGGCCTGAGCCTGCGGGGCATAAGCTGGAGGAACACTTCTCCGGCCCTACAGATGAGCCCGCAGATGAGAAGGCCCAGCAGCTGAAAGGCCCAGTACCGTGAGCAGTATGTTCTTCTGGATCATCGTGTTGTCCTTCCTGGTTCCCGTGGCGATGCGCCTCTACCGCAGGTCTGCCCGCGGCCGGAACCAGGGCACGCCGGGACAGTTCGGCCGGTTCCCGGGCAGCCAGAACAACCCCGGCCAGGGTAACCAGCCGCGTGATGGCTACACCCAGCAGGACTACTTCGGCGGCTTTGGCCAGCTGGGCGCCCCGAAGCAGTCGGGTCCGGCCAACGAGCCATATCCCAACCCGCCGTACCCCAGCGCGGAGTACCCGAACGCGCAGAACCCCCGTCCCCGGTTTCCGGACCAGCCGTTCCCGAACCAGCCGTACCCCGGCCAGCAGTACCCAAACCCGGTCGGCTACCAGTCCCCCGTCCCGTACGAGGACAGCCCGGAGTACCTGAACAACCCGCCGCAACCGCAACGGCCGCAGGCATCGCAAACTCCCCCGGCGCCGGGCGCGGGACAGGCGCAGGCGCCGCAGTCTCCGCCGCCGTCGGCCGGGCAGGGCTACCGGGCCCGCAAGCTGGCCGAGCTTGACCAGCAGTACACCGACGGCAAGCTGTCCATGGAGGACTACATGGCCCAGCGCGCGGAAATCATGAAGGGCTAGGACCCTGCCGGGCCGGCGAACTCGACGTCAGCCGCGTTGACCGTTCCCGCCGTCCGCCCCGGCGCCTTGTGGTACTGCCAGTACAGATTGGTGTGCGCGACCACAAGAGCCGGCGGCGGGGCGCCGTACTCGGTCAGGTCCTCGGTGGTGTGGGCGTCGGCGACCAGCGTGACGTCGTAGCCGCGGGTGATCGCGCCGTGCAGGGTCGAGCGGATGCACTCGTCGGTCTGCGCACCGGCCAGGAAGAAGCGCCCGATGCCGCGCCCGGCCAGCACGGATTCCAGGTCGGTGGCCTCGAAGGCGTCGCTGTACTCCTTGGCCACGAGCGGCTCCGAACTGCGGCGCGCGAGCTCCGGCACGTACTGCCAGCCGTCGCTGCCGCGCGGGAGTTCCTCACCGCTGTGCTGCACCCAGACGACGTCCGCCCCGGCGTCGCGGGCCTTGTCCACGAGCGCGGCGATGGTTGCGACGACGTCGTCGCGGCGGTAGGCCTCCGCGACGACGCCGATCTGCATATCGACGACGAGCAATGCCGTGTTGGGACGGTTGACGAGCGTGGTCATGGTGCCTCCCGGATCCTGGCTGTCCCTGCGTGCCTACTCTAATCCCGGCCCCCGAAAGCAACGAGGGGTCACTTGCGGCCCCTGATCCGGTGCCGGATAAGTGACCCCGCGTCGCTTTGACGGGCAGAAGCGTCAGTCGACCTGGGGGAAGCCGAGGTCGATCACCGAGGTGGACGGGTCCGGCCAGCGGGTGGTGACCACCTTGCCGCGGGTGTAGAAACGGATGCTTTCAGGGCCGTACATGTGGGTGTCGCCGAACAGCGAATTCTTCCAGCCGCCGAAGGAGAAGGTGCCCACCGGCACCGGGATGGGCACGTTGACGCCCACCATGCCGGCCTCGACGTCGAACTCGAACTGGCGGGCGGCGCCGCCGTCGCGGGTGAAGATGGCCACGCCGTTGCCGAACTCGTTGTCGTTGACCAGCTTCACGGCGTCGGCGTAGGTCTCGACGCGGACCACGGAGAGGACGGGCCCGAAGATCTCGTCGTCGTAGACCTTCATTCCGGGCTTGACGTGGTCGATCAGGCTGACGCCGATGAAGAAGCCGTTGGAGTCGAATTCGTGTTCGCGGCCGTCCACCACCACGGTGGCGCCCTCGTTGGCCGCGCCGGCAACGTAGGAGGCCACTTTGTCGCGGTGCTCGGCCGTGATGAGCGGACCCATCTGGGAGGCCGGGTCCGTGCCCGGGCCGATCGCGAGGGCTGCCATGCGGGTGGTGATCGCCTCCACGAGGTCGTCGGCGATGCTGCCGACCGCGACGAGGACGCTGACTGCCATGCAGCGCTCCCCGGCGGAGCCGTAGGCGGCCGAGACGGCGGCATCCGCGGCCATGTTGAGGTCCGCGTCCGGCAGGACCACCATGTGGTTCTTCGCCCCGCCCAGTGCCTGGACGCGCTTGCCGTGATCGGCGGCGCGCTTGTAGATGGACTGCGCGATCGGCGTCGAGCCGACAAAGCTGATGGCCTTGACCGTCGGGTGTTCCAGCAGGACATCCACGGCTTCCTTGTCCCCGTGGACCACGTTGAGCACCCCTGCCGGCAGCCCGGCCTCAGCGAAGACCTGGGCGATGAAGATGGCGGAGGACGGGTCCTTCTCGCTCGGCTTGAGCAGCACGGTGTTTCCGCAGGCCAGGGCGCTGCCGATCATCCACAGCGGCACCATGGCGGGGAAGTTGAACGGCGTGATGCAGGCGACGACGCCGACCGGCTGGCGGACCGAGTGGACATCGACGCCGCCGGAGACCTGCTCCGAGCGTTCGCCTTTGAGCATGTGGGAGAGCCCGGTGGCGAATTCGATGTTCTCCAGGCCGCGGGTGATTTCACCTTCCGCGTCAGAGAGGACCTTGCCGTGCTCGCTGGTGAGCAGGGCCGCGAGTTCGGGCCGGCGCTGCATGAGCAGTTCACGGACCTTGAAGAAGATGGCTGTGCGCCTGGCCAGGCTCGTGGCGCGCCAGCCGGGCAGGGCGGCGCGGGCGGCCTCGATGGCCTCCTCGACGCGGGCGGCGGAGGCCAGGGCGACCTCTTTCTCCTGCTCGCCGGTGGCCGGGTTGAACACGGGGCCGAAGCGCTCGGCGTCGGCAATCAGGGCGCCGTTGATGAAGTGCGGGATGCGTTCCATGGGTGGGTCTCTTTCGTGAGGGGCAGGGCCGTTAAGGGCAGGGCCGTGAAGGGCAGGGCCGTGAAGGGCAGGGCCGTTAAGGGCTAGTTGGCGGACTCGAGGGTGCCGTCGACGAGCTTGACGATCATCGAGCAGTCCTGGCCGGACTGGCCGGAGTCGATGAGCCGCTGGAAGAGCTGCTGGACGTGCTCGCCGAGTTCCAGCGGGGTGCCGGTGTCCCGCGCGGCGCTGATGGCCAGGCCGATGTCCTTGTTGGCCAGTTCGGTGGTGAATGTCGGAGCGAAGTCGTTGTTGGACGCGGCGGTCGGCACGACGCCGGCCACGGGGTACCAGGTGCGCAGCGCCCAGCTGTCGCCGGAGGAGACCGACGCGATGTCCCAGAAGACCTGCTTGTCCAGGCCGAGCCGCTCGGCCAGGACCGCACCCTCGGCGGTGGAGGCGAGGTTGATGAAGAGCATGAGGTTGTTGCAGATCTTCGCGGCCTGGCCGGTGGTGGCGCCGCCGGTGGGGATGATGTTCGCGGCCATGGGGCGGATGTATTCGGTGGCGTCGGCGACGGCGCCGGCCTCGCCGCCGATCATGAACGTCAGTGTGGCGGCCTTCGCGCCGCTCATGCCGCCGGACACGGGTGCGTCGACGAAACGGAAGCCGGCGGCAGCGGCGGCGTCGTGCAGGGCCTGCGCGGAGGCGATGTCTATGGTGGAGGAATCCACCAGGAGGGTCCGGGTGTCCGCGTGGGCAAGGACGCCGTCCTGGCCGAGGTACACGGCGCGGGCGTGCTCACCTTTGGGGAGCATGGTGAAGACGACGTCGGCGCCGGCGACGGCCTCGGCGATGCTGCCGGCGGCCTTGACTCCCCCGGCCTCGGCTGCGGCAACGGCTGCGCTGTTGAGGTCGAAGCCACGGACTTCGTGTCCGGCGTTCGAGAGGTTGACGGACATAGATCCGCCCATGTTTCCGAGTCCGATCCAGGCGATGACTGCCATGGCTTAAGCTCCTTTGCTTGATGTGCTGCCGGGCGCCTCGACGCGCTCCGGCGTGAAAGCCGAAACTCCGGCGCCCCAGTGTCCACCATCACACCCTGTTAGAGTGCAATCAAGGTAAAAAATCACAGATGCCATGTGCACAGATGCACAATCATGGCCCTGGCTCCGCCACACTCGCTGCAAAGGGGACAAGATTGGACTTGCGCCGGCTTCCGAGCCCCGACGACCTGCTGATCCTGCTGACCGTGGCACGGCTGGGCCGGTTCAACGCCGTGGCCGAGACGCTCGGCACCACCCACACCACCATTTCCCGCCGCGTCCTGGCCCTCGACAAACAGCTCGGCGGCCGGACGCTCGAACGCAGCCCGCACGGCTGGGAGCTGACCGAACTCGGCAGCCAGGCGGTCGCGGCGGCGGAAGCCATCGAGGGCACTCTCGGTGCCCTCTCCAGCAGCATTGCCCGCTCCGGCGACGTGGTCTCCGGCTTGGTCCGGATCAGCACCCCGGACGGCTTCGGCGCCGAATTCCTGGCCCCGGCCCTCGTCCGGCTGCAGCGGGCGAATCCGTTGCTCAACGTCGAACTGCTCAGCGCCACCCGCAAGGTGAGCCAAAACCGCTCCGGCGTGGACCTGGAAGTGGTGGTGGGCAACATGGACACCACCACCGCCCGCGCGATCTTCCTGAGCAACTATTTCCTCAGGCTGTACGCCAGTCCCGGCTATGCGCAGGAGCACGGGCTTCCGGCAACGCTCGACGACGTCCGGCAGCACGGCTTTGTCTCCTACGTGGAATCGGCGCTCCAGGTCGCGGAGCTGGGCCACCGTTCAACGCAGCTGCCGGTGCCGCGGTCCAGCTTCCAGGCCACAAGCGTCTTCGCCCAGCTGGAGGCCGTCCGGCGGGGCGCCGGGATAGGCCTGCTCCCCAATTTCCTCGTGGCGGGCCGGCCGGAATTTCTGCCCGTCCTGCCGGACGACTTCCAGCGCCAGCTGCCCATCTGGGCTGTGGCCCGGCCCGAGGCGCTGCGTTCGGCCCCGGTCCGTGCCGTGCTGGAGGCGATCCGGACCGAGATTGCCGACCGCCAGGCGGTCCTGGCAGGCTGAGCGGTCCTGGCGGCTGAGCAGTCCTGGCAGGCTGAGCCAGCTTCCAAACGCCAACAGCCCGAGCCCCGCAGTGCGGGACCCGGGCTGTTGCCGTGCTAATTCGTTGTTACTTCTTGCTGGCGGCGAGGAGGTCAGCGGTGCCCTGGGCGTCGGCGGCGTCGACGTCGCGGAGCGAGATGCCGCGGGTTTCCTTAAGGAAGAACACCGCAACCAAGGTGACTACACAGGCGCCGAGGAGGTAGATGGCGACCGGGACCGAGGACTTGTACTGGCCCAGGAGCGCGACGGCGATGATCGGAGCCAGCGAACCGGCCACAATCGAGGTGACCTGGTAGCCCAGCGAGACGCCGGAGTAGCGCATCCGGGTCGGGAACATTTCGGCCATGAGCGCCGGCTGGCCGGCGTACATCAGGGAGTGGAACAGCAGGCCGATGGTGATCGCAGCGAGGATGACGAGGTCGTTCTTGGTGTCCATCATCGGGAACGCGAAGAATCCCCACGTTCCGCCGAGGATGGCGCCGGCCATGTAGACCGGCTTGCGGCCGACGTTGTCCGAGAGCCTGCCGACCATCGGGATCACGGCGAAGTGGACGATGTGCGCCACAAGCAGCAGCAGCAGGATCCGCGAGGTGTCCGTCTGGACGATGACCTTCAGGTAAGTGATCGAGAAGGTGACCACAAGGTAGTAGAGGATGTTCTCGGCGAAGCGCAGACCCATGGCGGTGAAGACGCCGCGCGGGTAGCGGCGGAAGACCTCGGCCACGCCGTAGCCCTTGTGGCCGGCCTCGACCTCCTTGCGGGCCTCCAGGAAGATGGGGGCGTCCTGGACCTTGGTGCGGATGTAGTAGCCGACCAGCACGATCACGGCGGAGAGCCAGAAGGCTACGCGCCAGCCCCAGCTGAGGAAGTCGGCGGAGGACAACGTGGCGGAAAGGGTGAACAGGACAGCTGTGGCCAGGAGGTTGCCCATCGGAACCGCCGACTGCGGCCAGCTTGCCCAGAATCCGCGGGACTTGCTCGGGCTGTGTTCGGCGACGAGAAGGACTGCGCCGCCCCATTCACCGCCAACGGCGAAGCCCTGGGCGAAGCGCAGGAAGACCAGCAGGGCCGGGGCCCAGTAGCCGATCTGCGCGAAGGTGGGCAGGCAGCCCATGGCGAAGGTGGCAACGCCGACAAGGATGATGCTCAGCTGGAGCAACTGCTTGCGGCCGAACTTGTCGCCGAAGTGGCCGAAGACGATGCCGCCGATCGGGCGGGCAATGAAGCCGACCGCGTAGGTGAGGAAAGCGGCGAGGATGCCATCCAGTTCCGAACCGGTGTTCGGGAAGAACAGCTTGCCGAACACAAGGGTGGCGGCGGAGGCGTAGAGGAAAAACTCGTACCACTCAACCACGGTGCCGGCCATGGAGGCCGCCACCACCTTCTTCAGGCCGGACGTTTTGACGTCGGTTTCTTCAGCGCGCCTTGCGGMGTTTTCCGTACTCATCGTGACTCCTTCGGCGTCTCCATCGACACCCTGTGGACCATTGGACTGAGGACGCTTGTGATTTAGGGCACAGGGCGTCATTCCCCATGAGTATGGACGCTCCGGCCCTCAGCCTCAACGGCCATTAGTGCAGAGCGCATCTGCAAAAATGCACAAGCGGGCCGGCCTAGTGGCTGAAGAAGGTCTCCCGGAGCTGCCCGCTGAGCTGGCCGATTTCGGTCAGGAAGCCGTCGTGGCCGATTGGCGCTTGAATGATATGCAGTTCCGGGCCGCCCGGCAGGGCCTCTGCCAGTTGACGGGACTGGGCCGGGAAATACAGGCGGTCCGAGTCCACGGCCGCCACCAGGAATTCTGCGGTGGCCGGGGCCAGTGCCTCCCCGAGACCTCCGCGCCCCCGGCAGACATCGTGGCTCATGAGGGCTTCGGTGATCGCGATGTAGCTGTTCGCGTCGAAACGCCGGGCCAGTTTGCTGCCCTGGTGGTCCAGGTAGCTTTCCACCTGATAGCGCCCGCGTCCGGCCAGCGATCCGGCTTCCAGGGGCGTCTCGGACTCTTGGGCGTTGCGGCCAAACCGGCCGTCCAGTTCGGCCGCTGAGCGGTAGGTGATGTGCGCGATGCGGCGGGCGAGGGCGAGCCCCGACTCGGGTTCCGGGCCGCCGTAGTAGTCCCCGCCCCTGAAGTGGGGGTCCTGGCGGATGGCCAGCGTCTGTGCCTGCGCGAAGGCAATCTGTTCGGCAGTGCTGCTGGCGCCGACGGAAATCACGGCGCAGCGCCGGACCCGGCCGGGAAACGTGACGGCCCATTCAAGGGCCCGCGCGCCGCCGAGCGAGCCGCCCAGCACCGCGTACCAGCTGCCGATGCCCAGGGCATCGGCCAGCCGCGCCTCGGCGGCGGCGGTGTCCCGCAGGGTGACCAGCGGGAACCGCGATCCCCAGGGGCGCCCGTCGGGGGCCGGGGTGGAAGGTCCGGTGGATCCGTAGCAGCCGCCCAGGATGTTGATCGAAACGACGAAGTACTTGTCCGTGTCCACGGGAGCCCCGGGTCCGGCGAGCTGTTCCCACCAGCCGGGCTCCCCGCTCTCGCCGCGGGTCACGTGTGTGTCGCCGGTCAGGGCGTGTTCAATGAGCACTGCGTTGGAGGCGTCCGCGTTCAGGGTCCCCCACGTCTCGTAGGCGAGCACCACATCCGGCAACGGAGTCCCGGATTCGAGCTGCAGATCACCGATCCTGACGAACTGGACGGTCCCGTCAGGGGTACGGGATGGTTTGGTTTCGGGAACACCCGTGCGGGTGACGGCAATCGTCATGTGAGGACCTATCTTCGCGCTTGCCCGCCGTCAGCTGACCGGCAGGCCAGGTCTTCACCCGGGGCACCCCGCCGCAAAAGGAGGGTTGCCGGCCAGCAAGCCGGGGCTGTCGCTGGCACTCATGACCTGGTACGAGTCTACGAAACAGGGTGCGGAAATCACGAAGATTATGACTTCCATGTGACAGCCGGACCCGTCAGCACCGCAGTTTCCCCACCTTTGACAGCCGTGACCGGCGGGTCGCGCCGAAGTGCCGGCGATTCCCGGCGTCATGCCAGCAAGGTGGGGAAATTCCGCGTGGGCTTCCGTCTAGGCGGTCTTGGCCGCGCGGAATCCGGCGTCGAGGTCCGCCAGGATGTCGTCAATATGCTCCAGTCCCACCGAAAGCCGCACCAGCCCGGGATTCACCCCGGCGATCACCTGCTGTTCGGGCGAGAGCTGGCTGTGGGTGGTCGACGCCGGATGGATCACCAGCGACCGGACATCGCCGATGTTCGCGACGTGCGAGTGCAGTTCGAGGGCATCGACGAACCGCTTGCCGGCCTCCGCTCCCCCGGCGATGTTGAACGCCACGACGGCGCCGGTCCCCTTGGGCCCGTACTTGCGGCCGCGCTCGTACCAGGGGCTGGACGGCAGCCCGGCGTAGGCGACCGATTCGACGTCGTCCCGCCCCTCCAGCCATTGCGCCACCTTCGTGGCGTTGGCCACGTGGCGCTCGACGCGCAGGCTCAGCGTTTCGATGCCCTGGGCGATGAGGAAGGCGTTGAACGGGGACACCGCGGAGCCGAGGTCGCGCAGGAGCTGGACCCGGGCCTTGAGGATGTAGGAGAGGTTCGCGCCCAGCGCGCCCTCGGCTCCGAGGTCGCGGGCGTAGACCAGGCCGTTGTAGGTCGGGTCCGGGGTGTTGAAGCCGGGGAACCGCTCCGGGTCCTTCCCGAAGTCGAAGTTGCCGGAGTCCACGATCACGCCGGCGATTGCGGCGCCGTGCCCGCCGAGGTACTTGGTCGCCGAATGGACCACGATGTCCGCGCCCCACTCGATCGGCCGGATCAGGTAGGGGGTGGAGAGCGTGTTGTCGACCACCAGCGGCACGCCGGCCTCGTGCGCCACGCGGGAGACGCCCTCGATGTCCAGGACGTCCTGGCGGGGGTTGGAGACCACTTCGCCGAAAAACAGCTTGGTGTTGGGCTGGACGGCGTCCCGCCACTGGTCCAGGTTGTCCGGGTCCGCCACGAAGGTCACGGAGATGCCGAACTTCTTCAGCGTGTGCGCGAGCAGGTTGTAGGTTCCGCCGTAGAGGCTGGGGCTGGCCACCACATGGTCCCCGGCCTCGGCGATGTTGAGGATCGCGAACGTCTCGGCGGCCTGGCCGGAGCTGAGCAGCAGCGCCGCGAGGCCTCCTTCCAGGCTGGCGACGCGCTGTTCGACGGCGTCCTGGGTCGGGTTGCCGATCCGGGTGTAGATGGGCGCGAGCTCGGCGAGCGCGAAGCGGTTCGCGGCGCTTTCGGCGCTGGGGAACACGAACGACGTCGTCTGGTAGATGGGCAGGGAACGCGCGCCGGTGGCGCTGTCCGGCTCCTGGCCGGCGTGGATCTGGCGGGTTTCAAAGGACCAGGCATTGGACATTGGTGCTCCTCGAGTCACTGGGCACAGCACCGGCCGGGGCTTTCGGCCCGAACCGGAACAGGCGCCGCGCTTGCCCTCCAGCGGGCGCCGGACGGCCAGGTCTTCACCCGGGGCACCCCACCGCGATACGAGGGTTGCCGGCCAGCAAGCCGGGGCTGTGCGCTGGCACTCATGACCTGGCTTCAGTGTAGGAATGGCGGCGGAGCCCTGGATAGCTTTGTGACGAAGATGAAGAGGGCTGCCGTGACGGAGCATCCGGGGCGCCGCGTTCGGCGCCCCGGGACGTCCCATGACGGTTAGGGGAGCCTAAGCTGAGAGGTCCATCACAAAGTGCCAAGATGATGGCATGCGCATGGATCACGTTTCTTACGCCTGTGAACACGATGGCTTGGCAGCCACCACTGAACGTATTGCGTCTGCCCTCGGCGTTGAAGCCGTGAAGGGTGGAGTGCACCCCCGTTTCGGGACACGCAACATGATTATCCCGCTCGCGGGACACAAGTACCTGGAAGTCGTGGAGGTCCTGAACCACCCGGCCTCCGACAAGGCCCCGTTCGGCCAGGCCGTCCGGGCACGCTCCGAGGCCGGCGGCGGCTGGATGGGCTGGTGCGTCGAGGTTGACGACCTGGCCCCGTTCGAGGAGCGGCTCGGCCGCGCCGCCGTCAACGGCAACCGGAAGTTTCCCGACGGCCGCGAACTGATCTGGAAGCAGATCGGCATCCTGGGGCTCATCGCCGACCCCCAAGTGCCGTACATGCTCAAGTGGGAGGGCGACCCGGAGTTGCACCCGTCCAACGCCTACGCGAGCGATGTCAAGATGTCCGCACTGACCATTGCCGGTTCGGCCGCGCGCGTCACGGAGTGGCTGGGCGAACCGGTTGAAAAGCCGCTGGAAGACGTCGCCGTGAACTGGATCGCGCCGCACGGGACTCCCGGCATCCTCTCTGTCACCTTCGAGACCGCCTCCGGAGCGGTCACGATCTAACGCTCCACCTGCCCCACGCTTCGGCCGCCATCTCTTAGGTGCCAACGTTGTCACCTAGGAGACGGCGGCCGAGATCATTTAAGGCCTGCCGATGGCGCCGGCTGTACGGGCAACGCCATCAGCCCAGGCCCACGGCCCTGCCGAACAGGCTGAACCCCACGAACGCCACAGTGTCCAGGATGGCGTGGGCGATCACCAGCGGCATCACCCGTTTGGTCCGCGTGTAGACGAGCGCGAAGACCACGCCCATCAGCGCGTTGCCGATGAACGGCCCGAACCCCTGGTACAGGTGATAGCTGCCGCGGAGCAGGGCGCTGGCGGCGATGGCCGCCGGCACGCTCCAGCCCAGTTTCCCGAGCCGGTCCAGCAGGTACGCCACCACAATCACTTCCTCGACCACCGCGTGCCGGATCGCGGACAGGACCAGCACCGGCACGGTCCACCAGTACGCGTCCAGGGCGCTGGGGATGATCGCCGTCGTGATCCCCAGCGCCCGGCCGGCGGCGTAGAGCCCCAGGGACGGAATGCCGATGAGCGCAGCTAGTCCGAGCCCCTGCAGGAGGTCTTTGCCGGGCCGGGCGAAGTCGAAGCCGATCCTTCGGAACGCCGAGGTTCCGCGCTCACCGGCCGGCCAGTGCTCGGTGAGGAAATAGATCACGAGGGCCACCGGGACCAGGGCGAAGATGATGTCCAGCAACTGGTAGGTGAGGTCGAAGTATTCGCGTGCGCTCTGTGAGCGGTTCAGGGTGGATGTCCCCTGGGCCAGCGGCGCCGTGGTCATCTTGTCCAGCAACTGCACCAGGGAGTAGATCGCGGACTGCCCGAGCGACAACCCCAGGACAATCAACACTTCGAACCGCAGCCGACGGCGGGAGGGAACCAACATGGTTCTATCTTGCCTGCACTTGCCGATAGTTTGCTGGTGCCCGCGTGGTACCGGCCGAACGGGGTTTTGCCTGCGGCACCTGCTTTTAGGAGCCCTATGCTTGGGGATTATGAGTGCGCCCCGGAAAATCATCATGATCCGGCACGGCCAGTCTGCCGCCAATGCCGACACCTCGATCTACAACCGTGTTCCGGACTACCGGATCCCGTTGACCGCGCTGGGCCTGGAGCAGGCCACCGCGGCCGGGGAGGAGGTCCGGCGCCAGCTGGACGGCCGCCCGGTGTGCGTCTACGTCTCCCCCTACCTGCGCGCCTACCAGACCCTCGAGGCGCTGAATCTCGGCCCGCTCGTGGAGCGGGTGATCGAGGAACCGCGGCTGCGCGAACAGGACTGGGCCAACTTTCAGATCGCCGGCGACATCGAGGACCAGAAGGAGCTCCGCAACGCCTACGGGCACTTCTTCTACCGCTTCCGCGAGGGCGAGTCCGGTTCCGATGTGTATGACAGGATTTCTTCCTTCATGGAAACCCTGCACCGGCACTGGTCCCGGCCCGGCTATGCCCCGAACGCGCTGTTCGTGACGCACGGATTGACCATGCGGCTGTTTTGCATGCGCTGGTTCCACTGGTCGGTGGAATATTTCGAGTCCCTGAATAACCCCGAGAACGCCGAGGTCCGCACCCTGCTGCGCACCTCGCACGGCAAGTACGAGCTCGACAAGCCCTTCACGCAGTGGGAGAAGAGGCGCGTGGACGAGACCGTCCTCGATGCACCGCCCATGATGTTCTAGGGCTAACGGACCGGCTGCGCTACACCGGCGCGCCACACCGCGTGCGTCAGGGGGATGCCGGGCCGGTAGGCCAGGTGCGTGGCGGAAGGGGCGTTGAGCAGGTGCAGGTCCGCGCGGTGCCCGACGGCGATCGAGCCCACCGCGCGTGCGCCGTCGGCGTCGTTCCCGGACTCCCGGCCCAGGGCCAGCGCGCCGCCGTAGGTCGCGGCGCGCACCGCCTCGTGGACGCTGAGCCGCATCTGCAGCACGGCGGTGGTGACGCAGAACGCCATGGAGCTGGTGTAGGACGTGCCGGGGTTGCAGTTGGAGGCCAGCGCCAGCTGCACACCGGCGTCGAGCAGCTCCCGGCCGGGGGCCAGCGGCTGCCGGGTGGAAAGATCGCAGGCCGGCAGGCAGGTGGCAACCGTGCCGCGCTGCCCGGATCCAGGGGTGCCGCTGCCGCCGGCGGCGTCCCAGCCGGACCAGCTCGCGGCGAGGGCGTCGACGTCCGCGGCCGACAGGTAGTTCACGTGGTCCACGCTGGCGGCGCCGACTTCCACCGCCAGCCGGACTCCGGGGCCCTCGCCGAGCTGGTTGCCGTGGACGCGCAGTCCCAGTCCGGCGGCCTTGCAGGCCAGGAGCACCCGGCGGGACTGGTCCTCGTTGAACGCGCCCTGCTCGCAAAAGACGTCGGCCCAGCGGACGTAGGGCCGGACTGCGGTGAGCATCGGCCCGCAGACCAGCTCCGTGTATTCCTCCGCGTCCATCCCGGCGGGCACAAGGTGCGCCCCCAGGTAGGTCACCTCGTCCGCCACGGTCGAGGCGATGCGGGCGCTGCGGGCCTCGTTCTCGAGGTCCAGGCCGTAGCCGGTTTTGGTCTCCAGGTAGGTGGTGCCCTGCGACACGGCCTCCGCGACGCGGCCCATCGCGAGCCGGGTCAGGTCGAAGTCGCTCGTGCTCCGGGTGGCGCCAGTGGTGACGGCGATCCCGCCGGCGCTGTAGCTCTCTCCCGCCATCCGGGCCTCGAACTCGGCAGTGCGGTCCCCCGCGAAGATCAGGTGCGTGTGGGAGTCGACCCAGCCCGGCAGGAGCGCCCGGCCACCGGCATCCACCCGTTCGTCCGCGGCCGGGGCGTCGGCCGCGGGCCCGAGCCAGGAAATCCGCTCCCCTTCGATCACCACCGCCGCGTCACGGAGGACGCGGTGTTCCGCGTCCTGGGTCATCAGTTCGGCGATATTGGTGATGAGGGTGCTCATGGATCCATTCTTCAGCGCCGGATGGACCAGCGGGTCGCGGCCAGCGCCTCCGCTGTCCGGGATGCCGGACTGGCCTCGGTGGACGGAGACATAGCCGGGGAGACACCCGGGGTCAGGGCCGGGGCGGAGCCCTGGCCGGCGAGGATCAGTCCGGCGGCCAGTTCCGCGACGCCGGATGATGTCTGGAATCCGTACCCGCCCTGACCGGCGAGCCAGAAGAATCCGGTGGCCTCGGCGTCGAACCCCACCACCGGGACGCCGTCGGCCGCCTCCGTCCGCAGCCCCGTCCAGGCGGTGCGGACGTTCCGGATCCCGAGCGTCGTGATGTCGTTGAGCCGGGCGATGACCCGTTCGACGTCGCCGGGATAGGGCCGGGCGTCCTCGGGTCCGCTCGGCACGTGCTCCGCGGGTGAGATCAGGACCTGGCCGTTATCGGGCCGGAAGTAGAAGCTGTCATCGGCCGCCGCCACCATCGGGCAGGCTTCCGGGAGCGGATTATCGACGTCGACGATCGCCGCGGTGCGCCGGTACGGCTGCAGGCCCAGCTTCTCGACGCCGCTGAGGACGGCGAGCTCGTCGGCCCAGGCACCGGCGGCGTTAACCACGACGGCGGACTGGAAGCCTTCCTGCCCGGCGCCCAGTTCCCAGCCGGTGCCCAGGCGCTGGGCCGAATGGACCCTGGCGCCGGTAATGATGTCCACGCCGCCGGCCACGGCGAGCCGCCGGTGGTCCTCGAGCAGCACGGGGGCGTTGCAGGCGAAGGATCCGGTGTCCAGCCCGGCGGCGCTGAACGAATCCGGGACCAGGGCCGGGCACAGGTCCAGTGCCTCGGCGTGGGTGATCCGCTGCATGTGTCCGCTTGCCTCCGCCCGGACGGTGGCGTCGTCCCCGATCAGCATGAAGCTGCGCGGGGTGAGCACCGGTTCCGGACGTTCGGCGTCCTGGGCCGCGATGAGGTCGAGCGTCCGGACGGTGAGCTCCTGAACCACAGGCGGGCCGTAGCTGGGAATCAGTTGCCGGGCCGAGCGGGCCGAGGTGTGGTACGCCAGGGTCTGCTCGGCTTCGATCAGGGCCACGCTGCAGTGCCCGGCCAAGGCGGAGGCAAGGGACAGGCCGGCGATCCCGCCGCCGACAATTACGACATCGTAATGAGCTGACATGATCCCATCCTTGCAGATTGTCGGGTCAGGTGATCACGTCCGGCTATACGGCGTTTGCCGCAACCTGCGCCCGGGCGAGCGGCGTCAATCGGGTCCCACAGTCATCACCAGCGGCGTTGTTGGGTGCCAGGGCGTTGACATGTCCAGTGACTCACGGTGTTCTCGGCACATGCCGTCTCCACAATTCCGAGTTTGGCGGCAACTTTCTTGGAATCCTGGTTGCTTGGATAAATTGTGCACGCCGCCCCCGGGACATGCTTTTCCGTGGTCCGCGCGGCTGGACATGTCCCCCGTTGCGGCGGGCAGACCCGGGACATGCCCCTCCTTGGTCGTGGCCATTGGACATAGTGGCATTATGTCCAGTCCTCGCTGCCGAAGCTGGACATGTCCCTCGTTGCGGCGGGCAGGCCCGGGACATGCTCTTCCGTGGTCCGCACGGCTGGACATGTCCCTCGTTGCGGCGGGCAGGCCCGGGACATGCCCCTCCGTGGTCCGCACGACTGGACATGTCCCTCCTTGCTGCGGGCCGGCCCGGGACATGCTCTTCCGTGGTCCGCACGGCTGGACATGTCCCTCGTTGCGGCGGGCAGGCCCGGGACATGCCCCTCCTTGGTCGTGGCCATTGGACATAGTGGCATTATGTCCAGCCCTCGCTGCCGGAGCTGGACATGTCCCGCGGACAAGCACGTGGAGCCAGCCTGGATGAACGAGCAAAGCCGGGCAAGGCCGGGCAGGGCCTGGCTCCTGGCGCAGGGCCGGACCCCGTGCTGAAAGCGGGGCCCAGACCTGTCGACCAGGCGCGCTAGGCTGCTGCCACTGCTGCGCGGCTGCGCACGAACGCCTGGACGCAGGCTTCGACGTCGTCGGCGCTGTGCGCGGCGGAGAGCTGGACGCGGATCCGGGCGGCGCCCTTGGGCACCACCGGGTAGCTGAACGCCGTGACGAAGACGCCGTTGTGGAGCATGGCGTCGGCCACCTTGGCCGCCATGACGGCGTCGCCGAACATTACCGGGACAATGGCGTGCTCGCCGGGGAGCAGGTCGAAGCCTTCCTCGCTCATGCGGTTCCGGAAGAGTTCAGCGTTGGCGAAGAGCTTGCCGCGCAGTTCGCCGGAGTTTTCCACGAGGTCCAGGGCCTTGAGCGTGGCCGCGACGATCGCCGGGGCCAGCGAGTTGGAGAACAGGTAGGGGCGGGCCTTCTGGCGGAGCATCGCCACGACCTCGCCGCGGCCCGAGACGTAGCCGCCGGAGGCGCCGCCGAGGGCCTTGCCGAAGGTGCCGGTGTAGATGTCCACGCGGTCCGAGACGCCGGCGTGTTCCGGCGTGCCGGCACCGGTGGCGCCCATGAAGCCCACTGCGTGGGAATCGTCCACCATGACCAGGGCGTCGTACTTATCGGCGAGGTCGCAGATCGCTTCGAGCGGGGCCAGGAAGCCGTCCATCGAGAAGACGCCGTCCGTGACGATGATCTTGCGGCGGGCCGGGTTCTCCTGCGTGGTGGCCTCGATCAGCTTCGATTCGAGGTCCGCCATGTCCTGGTTGGCGTAGCGGAAGCGCTGGGCCTTGCAGAGCCGGATGCCGTCAATGATGGACGCGTGGTTCAGGGCGTCCGAGATGACTGCGTCTTCCGGGCCGAAGAGGGACTCGAATACGCCGCCGTTGGCGTCGAAGCAGCTGGAGAACAGGATGGTGTCCTCGGTGCCGAGGAACGCCGAGACGCGCTTTTCCAGTGCCAGGTGCAGGTCCTGGGTGCCGCAGATGAAGCGGACGCTGGCCATGCCGAAGCCGCGCTCGTCCATGGCGGTCTTCGCCGCGGCGATGATGTCCGGGTGGTCGGCGAGGCCCAGGTAGTTGTTGGCGCAGAAGTTCAGCACGTCGGCGCCGGACTCGCCGATCTGCCCGGCCTTGATGCGGTTGGCCTGCGGCGAGTCGATATGCCGCTCGGTCTTGAACAGACCGGCGCTGCGGATCTCATCGAGTTCGTGCTGCAGCTGGTCCTTGATGGCTGAATACATGGGTTGGCTCCTCGGCTGGTTGGATGCGGGGGCGGAATGCTGTGCGTGGAAGGCGGCGTCTGGCAGGAGCCCGGAAGCGCGCGATCGGGGAAAGGGGCCTAGAAAACGGTCCAGTCGAGGACCACCTTGCCGCCGACGCCGGCGCGGGCCACCTCGAAACCCTTTTCCCAGTCGGTGGCCGGCAGCATGTCCGTGACCACGGCCGAGATGTTTGCGTGCAGGGCCGGGTTGGATGAGAGCATGGCGCTCATCGCGTACCAGGTCTCGAACATTTCGCGACCGTAGATGCCCTTCATGGTCAGCATGTGCGTGACCACCTTGCCCCAGTTGATGTCGATGGACTGGCTGGGAAGTCCCAGCATCGCGATCCGGCCGCCGTGGTTCATGTTGTCGATCATCTCAGGCAGCGCGGTGGGGTGTCCCGACATTTCCATGCCGATGTCGAAGCCTTCGCGCATGCCGAGTTCGCGCTGGGCGTCCTTGACCCGCATCTTCGAGACATCGATCGCGAGGTCGACGCCGAGCCTGCGGGCCAGTTCCAGCCGGGGCGCGGAGACGTCGGTGATCGCGATCTTGCGGGCGCCCGCGTGCCGGGCGACGGCGATCGCCATCAGGCCGATAGGTCCGGCGCCGGTGATCAACACGTCCTCGCCGACCAGCGGGAAGCTCAGGGCGGTGTGGACGGCGTTGCCGAAGGGGTCGAAGATGGCGCCGAGTTCCGGGGTGACGGAGGGGTCCTGGTGGACCCAGACGTTGGTCTCGGGGATCACCACGTACTCGGCAAAGGCGCCGTCGCGCTGGACGCCGACGCTGACGGTGTTGATGCACATCTGGCGGCGGCCGGCGCGGCAGTTGCGGCAGATTCCGCAGACGATGTGGCCCTCGCCGGAGACCCTGTCCCCGACCTTGACGTCCAGGACGTCCTCGCCGGTCTCCACGACCTCGCCGTAGAACTCGTGGCCGGCGATCAGGGGGGCGTTGATGATGCCCTGCGCCCAGGCGTCCCAGGCCTGGATGTGCAGGTCCGTACCGCAGATGCCGGTGGTCATGACGCGGATCTTGACGTCCCCGGGGCCGCTCTTCGGCTCGGGACGGTCGACGAGCTCGAATCCTGCGTGGGCGCCGGCTTTGTAGAGAGCCTTCATGGGCCTTCCTAACTGTGCTTTTGGGGTCCTGCTCCGCGCGTTCTGTTCCGCGTGTTCTGTTCCGCATGCGGGGCGGGCGTGTGGGTCAACTCACCCCATTAGACCCACCAGAAAGCATTAGCACAACCGAATTTTTCTCAATCGACGAATTAGCAATCACTGTTGCATAGAATGGCTGGCATGGAAATCCACCAGCTGGAGATGTTGCGCGAACTCGGAGCTCTGGGCAGCGTCAAGGCCGTCGCCGAAACCCTTCTGGTGACGCCGTCGGCGGTGTCCCAGCAACTGGCCGCGCTGCAGAAGACTGTGGAGGTGCCGCTGACCCGCAAGGAGGGCCGGAACCTGGTGCTCACGGAGGCCGGCCAGGTGCTGGCGGACGCCGGGGCCGCGGTGGTCAGCGCGATGGCGGATGCGAAGATGGCGATCGGCGCCTACCACGGCTCACCGGTGGCGCCGGTGACGCTCAGCGGTTTCCACAGCGCCGGGCAGGCATTGTTCGCGCCGCTGGCCCGGCTGCTGGACGGCCCGGGCCAGCCGCGGATCCTGCTCTCCGACGAGGACGTCGCCCAGCAGGATTTTCCCGCCCTGACGGCGCGGTACGACCTGGTCCTGGCGCACCGGATGGACCACAGCCCGCGCTGGCCCGAGGAACGCGTCGCGGTGATCCCGCTCGCGCACGAGCCGCTGGACGTGGCACTGCCCGCCGGGCACCGGCTGGCCGGCCAGCGCGCGGTGACGGCGGACGACGTCGTGGGCGAACCGTGGGTGACGAGCCGCGCCGGCTACTCCCCCGCCGACGTGCTCTCCGCCCTCGCGGCGGTCTCCAGCCGTGAGCTGAACATCGTGCACCGCATCAACGACTACTCAACTGTGGCGGCGCTCGTGGCGGCCGGCGGCGTGATCGGCCTGCTGCCGCGGCACACCGCGCGGCCTGTGCTGAACCCGGACATTGTGCTGCGGCCGCTGGAGGGCATCAGCACCCGGCGCCGGATCGACGTCCTGGCCCGGCCGGAGAACCTTAAACGCACATCGGTCATGATGGTCTGCGAAGCATTGCAGACCATCATGACCGATTTAGTGGGCGGCTAGGGGCTAGCCCTCGACGCCGAGGCGCTCGAGGATCAGCTCCTTGACGCGGCCGGCGTCGGCCTGCCCGCGGGTGGCCTTCATGACAGCGCCGACGATGGCGCCGATCGCCTGGATCTTGCCGCCGCGGATCTTGTCCGCGACGCCGGGCTGCGCGGCGAGGGCCGCGTCGATCGCTTCCAGGAGCGGGCCGTCGTCGGAGACCACGGCGAGGCCGCGCTTCTCGACGATTTCCGCCGGAGTGCCTTCGCCGGCGAGCACGCCGTCCAGGACCTCGGAGGCCATCTTGTTGTTGATCTTGCCGTCCTCCACCATCTTGTTCAGTTCCACGATGGTGGCCGGGTTGACGCCGAGCTGGCCGGGATCGACGTCGGCGTTCTTGGCGCGGCCGACGATCTCGCCCATCCACCATTTGCGGGCCACGGTGGCGGTGGCGCCGGCGGCGATGGTTTCCTCGATCTCGTCCATGACGCCGGCGTTGACGACGTCGCGGAACTCCAGGTCCGAGTAGCCCCAGTCCGCCTGCAGGCGCTTGCGGCGCGCGGCCGGCGGCTCGGGCAGGGTGGCCCGGAGCTCCTCGACCCATTCGCGGGACGCGGTGATCGGGACCAGGTCAGGTTCCGGGAAGTAGCGGTAGTCGTCGGCGTCGGACTTGGCCCGGCCCGACGTCGTGGTCCGGGTGTCCTCGTGCCAGTGGCGGGTTTCCTGGATGACCGGCTCGCCGGAGTCCAGCACGGCGGCGTGGCGCTGGATCTCGTAGCGGACCGCGTGTTCGACGGCGCGCAGCGAGTTGACGTTCTTAGTCTCCGAGCGGATGCCGAAACGTTCGCGGCCGTGCGGGCGCAGCGAGACGTTGGCGTCGCAGCGGACGTTACCGCGCTCCATCTTCGCGTCCGAGACCCCGAGGTTCTTGACGATCTCGCGGACGGCGGCCACGTAGGCCTTGGCGAGTTCGGGGGCGCGGCTGCCGGCGCCCTCGATCGGCTTGGTGACGATCTCGACCAGCGGCACGCCGGAACGGTTGTAGTCCACCAGGGAGTAGTCCGCGCCCTGGATGCGTCCGGTGGCGCCACCCATGTGGGTCAGCTTGCCGGCGTCCTCCTCCATGTGCGCGCGTTCAATCTCGACGCGGAACACGGTGCCGTCGGAGAGCTCGATGTCCAGGTAGCCGTCGTACGCGATGGGCTCGTCGTACTGGGAGGTCTGGAAGTTCTTCGGGGTGTCCGGGTAGAAGTAGTTCTTCCGGGCGAAGCGGCACTTCTCGGCGATCTTGCAGTTCAGCGCCAGGCCGATCTTGATCGAGGACTCGATCGCGGTCTTGTTCACCACCGGCAGCACGCCGGGCATGCCGAGGTCCACCTCGTTGACGTTGGTGTTCGGCTCGTCGCCGAAGACGTTCGGCGCGGAGGAGAACATCTTGGTCTTGGTGTTGAGCTCCACGTGGACCTCGAACCCCAGGACGGGATCGTATTTCTCCATCGCCTCTTCGAAGCTGAGGGTTGCGTCAGTCATTAGTGTGAGCCTCCGTGGCTTGAAACGGCAGCGTCAGTAAGGGAAGGAGCCTTGTCCAGCAGCGGGCCGCCCCACTGCGCCTCGAGCAGGGATTCCAGGACCGCGCCGACGCGGTACAGTCGGGCGTCCTGGCGGGCCGGGGCCAGGAGCTGGATGCCCACGGGCAGCCCGTCCTCGTCGGCCAGGCCGCCGGGCAGGGACAGGCCGGGGACGCCTGCCATGTTCGCCGGGATGGTGGCGACGTCGTTGAGGTACATCGCCAGCGGATCGTTGAGCTTTTCGCCGAGCTTGAACGCCGTGGTCGGCGCCGTCGGGGAAATCAGCACGTCGGCCTTTTCGAAGGCGGCGTCGAAATCGCGCTGGATCAGAGTGCGCACCTTCTGGGCCGAGCCGTAGTAGGCGTCGTAGTAGCCGGCACTCAGGGCGTAGGTGCCCAGGATGATGCGGCGCTTGACCTCGTCGCCGAAGCCGGCGGCGCGGGTGGCCCCCATGACCCGTTCGATGGTCAGCGGTCCCTGTTCGGGCAGGACCCGCAGGCCGTAGCGGACGCCGTCGAACTTGGCCAGGTTGGAGGAAGCCTCGGACGGCATGATCAGGTAGTAGGCGCCCAGGGCGTACTTGAAGTTGGGGCAGGAGACCTCGACGATCTCGGCGCCCGCGCCCTTGAGCAGTTCAAGGGATTCGTTGAAGCGGTTCTCGACGCCGGCCTGGTAGCCCTCGCCGTGGAGCTCCTTGATGATGCCGATCTTCATGCCCTCGACGTTGCCGGTCCGGGCCGCGGCCACGAGGTCCTCGAGCGGGTCCGGCAGCGAGGTGGAGTCGCGCGGATCATGCCCGCCAATCACCTGGTGCAGCAGGGCCGAGTCGAGCACGGTGCGGGACACCGGGCCGATCTGGTCCAGCGAGGAGGCCATGGCGATGGCACCGTAGCGGGAAACGCCGCCGTAGGTGGGCTTGACGCCGACCGTGCCGGTGACGGCGCCGGGCTGGCGGATGGATCCGCCGGTGTCCGTGCCGAGGGCCAGCGGGGCTTCGAAGGCCGCGACGGCGGCAGCGGAGCCGCCGCCGGAACCGCCCGGGATGCGGTCCAGGTCCCATGGGTTGTGCGTGGGCCCGTAGGCGGAGTGCTCGGTGGAGGAGCCCATCGCGAATTCGTCGAGGTTCGTCTTGCCCAGGATCGGCATCTTGGCGGCGCGCAGGCGCTCGACGACGGTGGCGTCGTAGGGGCTGTGCCAGCCTTCGAGGATCTTCGAGCCGGCCGTGGTGGGCTGGCCGATCGTGACGATGAGGTCCTTGACGGCGATCGGGACGCCCGCGAGGACGTGGAGCTCTTCGGCGGCGGCACCGCCGGCGGCGCGGATCGCATCCACTTCGGCGGCGACGGCGAGCGCCTCGTCGGCGTTGACGTGGAGGAAGGCGTGGACCTTGCCGTCGACGGCGGCGATGCGGTCCAGGTAGGCCTGGGTGACCTCGACGGCGGTGATCTCGCGGGCGGCCAGCTTCTCGGCGAGCGCGGCGGCGGAGAGGCGGATCAGTTCGTTGTTCTCAGTCATGGTCTTAGTCCTCATCCAGGATTGCCGGGACCTTGAAACGGCCTTCGTACGCGTCGGGGGCACCGGAGAGGGACTGCTCGGCCGTAAACGTGTGGCCCACGACGTCCTCGCGGAACACATTGGTCAGCGGAATCGGGTGGGACGTGGCCGGGACGTCATCACCGGCGGCTTCACTGACGGACTTCACTGAATCCACGATGACGGCGAGTTCGCCGGCCATCCTGTCCAGCTCTTCAGCACTCATCTCGATGTGCGCGAGTTGCGCGAGATGCGCGACGTCGTCGCGGTTGATCGCAGCCATGGATCTCCCCTGCAAGGTATGGATAATTTTCCGTCCCAGTCTACGTGTCTGAACTCCCTGCCGCCGTCCGGCGCCAGGCCGGACGAGCCTCCCTCACCAAACGGGACTGTCGGGTCCGGAAAATCTCCGAACCCGACAGCCTCGCTATCAATATTTGTGGTGCTCCTTGGTTTGTTAGCCGATGCCGATGGCTCCGGTGAGCACTCCTACTCCGAGCATCACCAGGGAGATCACGGCCGTGCGCCACAGGACCTTCTTGTGGTGGTCGCCCAGGTCCACCTTCGCGAGGGAGACCAGGAGCAGGATGGCGGGGACCAGGGGGCTCTGCAGGTGGAAGGGCTGGCCGGTGATGGAAGCGCGGGCCATGTCGGCGGCGCTGACGCCGTAGTGGGCCGCCGTTTCGCTCAGGACCGGCAGGACGCCGAAGTAGAAGGCGTCGTTGCTCATGAAGAACGTCATCGGGATGCTCAGGACACCGGTGATCACGGCCATCAGCGGACCCATGTCCGACGGGATGATCTGGACCAGCCATTCCGACATGGCCTTGACCATGCCCGTGCCGTTGAGGACGCCGGTCAGGACCGAGGCGGCCATGACCATGCTGACGACCGCGACAATCGAGGGAGCGTGCGCGATCAGCTGGGCGCTCTGGTCCTTGACCTTGGGGAAGTTGACCAGCAGGGCGATGGCGGCGCCGACCATGAAGACGAACGGGAGCGGAATGACGTTGGCGACGAGCGTCGCCATGACCGCGACCGTGAGGCCGAGGTTGAACCAGAACAGCTTGGGACGGAGGGTCTTGCGGTTGGGGTCCAGGGCGGTGTCGGCCATGGCGGAGTCGCGGTCGTCAACGAAGGAATCGGCGCGCTCCAGCACTGCAACGGACGATCCTTCCGGGGAGAGCCCGGCGGGCGAGGCTCCGGGGCCCTTGCGGCCGCGGCGGATTCCGGTACCGCCGGCCGCGGTGCCGCCGGCTGCGCCGTCTGCATCGCCGTCGAAGGCTGCAGCTGTGTCCGGGACGCCCCAGATCTCGGGGGCGACGGCGCGGAGACGGTTGCGTTCCTGCAGGCCGAGCAGCCAGGAGAAGACCAGCACGACGATGAGCCCTGCGATGAGGGACGGGACCATGGGCACGAAGACATCGTTGACGTCGAGCTTCAGCGCGGAGGCGGCGCGGGCGGTGGGGCCGCCCCAGGGCAGGATGTTCATGGTGCCGTTGGCCAGGCCGGCCACGCAGGTCAGGACCACGGGGCTCATCTTCAGCCGCAGGTAGACCGGCAGCATCGCCGCTGTGGTGAGGATGAAGGTGGTGGAGCCGTCGCCGTCGAGGGAGACCGCTGCCGCGAGGATGGCCGTGCCCAGGACCACCTTGGCGGGGTCGTTGCCGAGCTTTCGCAGGATGAACCGGACCAGGGGGTCAAAGAGCCCGACGTCGATCATCAGCCCGAAGTAGATGATCGCGAACATCAGCAGCGCGGCGGTGGAGGTCATGGATTTCATGGAGTCCATGACCATCGGGCCGATGCCGAGGCCCGCGCCGGCGAAAAGCCCGAAGACTGTGGGAACAATGATGAGCGCCAGCACCGGCGTCAACTTCTTCGTCATGATCAGCACCATGAATACCGCGATCATGGCGAATCCTAGTAATACCAGCACGGCCGGCTCCTTCTTCGTTGAATGACACCACTCCGGTGTGATGCGCACTACAGACGTTAGAGTGGCGCCCGTCACGACTGGGCCTTTGGCTCAATTGATTGGCATACTGCTTATTGGATGCATTTTGCGCATTTTGCTCACGTCCGTACCAACCCCAGGCAGGAGCCCGATGAAGCGCCGCACAGCACTGCCGGCCCTGCGCTTTTCGACCCAGACACTGCTGCTGCAGCTCGGCGTCGTGGCGCTGGTGGTGCTGCTGAGCAGCGCCGTCCACGCCTGGCTGAGCTATGACCGGCTGGGCCGCGAGGCGGAGAACCAGGCGCTGACCCTGGCCCGGACGGTGGCCTCGGACCCCTCCGTGCGGGCTCAGGTCCAGTCCATCAGCGCCCTTCCCGCCGCTCCCCCGGCCGCCGAGCTGCTGGCCGGTCCGTTGATGGCTGCCGCGGAGGGTGCCCGCACCCGCACCGGCGCCCTGTTCGTGGTCATTACGGACGAGACCGGCATCCGGCTGGCGCACCCCGACGCGGAGCGGCTGGGCGAAAAGGTCAGTACCGACCCCTCGGACGCCCTCGCGGGCCGGGAGGTCACCACGCGGAACACGGGCACGCTGGGCCCGTCCGCCGGCGCCAAGGTCCCGGTGTACGCCCCGGACTCGACGGCGGTGGTGGGCGAGGTGAGCGTGGGCTACTCCACCGAGACGATCAGCCAAAGCCTGGCCCGGGACATCATCCCCATCGCCGTCACGGCCGCCGGCGCGCTGCTGGCCGGCGTGCTCGCCTCCTTCCTGCTGCGGCGGCGGCTGCAGCGGCTGACCCTCGGGCTCGAACCCGAGGAGATCAGCACCCTGGTGCACGACCAGGTGGCCGTGTTACAGGGGGTCGACGACGGCGTGATCGGCGTTTCGGCCGACGGCAGGGTCAGCGTTTTCAACGCCGCCGCCCAGCGGCTGCTCGGTGTCCCGGACCTCGCGGGCACGGCCTGGGCCGCCGCGCCGGTCCCGGAGCAACTCAAGGCCCTGACCCGGGCCGATGCGGCCGAGGGCGAGGCGGTGGAACTCGTGGCCGGCGGCCGGGTGCTGGTGGTGAGCGCCCGCAAGGCCCTGCACGGCCGCGAGGACCTGGGCTGGGTGGTGATGCTGCGGGACCGGACCGAGCTGCAGCAGCTGACCCGCCAGCTCGACGCCGTCGGCACCATGTCCGCGGCTTTGCGGGCACAGCGCCACGAGTTTGCCAACCAGCTGCACACGATCGCCGGGTTCATGAGCATCGGGGAGCCCCAGCAGGCCCAGGACTATCTCGCCAAACTGGCCGGCACCGGGCCGCTGGCGTTCCCGGTGGACCAGGCCGAGCTGCTCCAGGACCCCTACCTGCAGGCCTTCCTCGGTGCCAAGGGCGTCGAGGCGGACGAGCGCGGCGTGAGCCTCCGCCTCGGCCCGGAATCCGTGGTCCGCGGCCACGTCACCGAACCCCAGGACGTCACCACCGTCCTGGGGAACCTGATCGACAACGCCGTGAACGCCGCCGTCGCCGGATCCGCGGCCGAGCGCTGGGTGGAAGTCGAAGTGCTGGACGAACCGGGCATCAACGGAGGCGCCGGCACACTCCACATTGTGGTGGCCGATTCCGGCGACGGCCTGGGCGTTGGAATGACAGCCGGCGAGGCCGAGGGGGTCTTCGCGGAAGGCTACACGACCTCGGTCCGGCCCGCGCGCCCTGGCGGAGGGCAGGGCCTGGGGCTGGCGTTGTCCCGACAGCTCGCGCGCCGCCGCGGCGGCGACGTGCGGGTGCTCGAAGCCGGCTCCCCCGGCGGCCCGGGCGCCGTTTTCGTCGCCACGCTGCCGGGAACCACCGAACCTGCAATCACTGAAGCAAACCGGGAGGACAACGATGTCTGAGGATTTCAGGGTGCTGATTGTCGACGATGATTTCCACGTCGCCAAGCTGCATGCCGCCTATGTGGATTCGGTGGCCGGCTTCCTGGCGCTGCCGCCGGCCGGCTCGGCGTCCCAGGCACTCCAGGCCATCCACAGCCTCCGCCCGGACCTGGTGCTGTTGGACGTCTACCTGCCGGACGCTTCGGGCCTGGACCTGCTGCACCAGCTGGACGTCGATACCGTGATCCTCAGCGCGGCCTCGGACACGGCCTCGCTGCGGCTCGCGTTCCGCCGCGGGGCACTGGGCTACCTGCTCAAGCCCTTCACGGCCGAATCCCTTTCGCAGCAGCTGCGCTCCTATGCACGCTACCGCCGGATCCTGGCCCAGCCGGGCTCCGTCAGCCAGGAGACGGTGGAGCGCGCCAAGCGCGCCCTGATCCCGGGCGACGTCGTCGCCTCGGCACGTCCCCGCTCCGCCACCGAGGCCGCGGTGCTGGAATCCCTGGTGCCCGGCGAGCAGTATTCAGCCGCCGACGTCGCCGCCCGGGTCGGTGTGTCCCGGGCCACCGCCCAGCGGTATCTGTCCGCGCTGGCGGACGACGGCGCCGTCGACATCCAGCTGCGCTACGGCACCACCGGGCGACCCGAGCACCGCTACGGAATCCCCGCCCCGGCCGGCCACTAGGCGCCGCGACGTAAGCAGCTCAGGCGCCGTCGGGCTCCCTCTGTGCCGCCGCCTGCTCCGCCTGCACGGCCCTGTGGATGTTGCCGTGGATCATGTCCGCCCCGACGCGCTCGATCACGCCGTCCCGCTCCAGGACCGACCGGACCGCGGGCTTCAGCCGGGTCAGGCGCAGGTTGACCCCGGCCTCCCGGGCGAGGATGACGATGTCCGCCACCTTTGCCGCCCCCTGCGAGTCGACGAAGTTGATCCCGCCGCAGTCGAGCACGATCCCGGTGAGCCCCGGCGTCGACTGGATGACGTCGCGCAGGCGGTCCTCCAGTGCATCGGCCGTGGCGAAGAACAGGCCGCCGTCGAACCGGATCACGGCAATGCCGGGAACGGTCTCGTCGCCGGGGTGCTCACCGGCGTCGCGGAAGACCTGGGTCCCGGGCTCGCGGCCCAGGTCGGGCATCTCCGGATGGGTCGCCACCCGGACGAGCCAGATGAGCGAGAGCCCGATTCCAATGACGACGCCCGCCAGCACGCCGAAGATGAGGGTCCCGATGATGGCCGCGACCGCAATCCAGAAGTCGAACTTCTGCACGCGGGCCAGCCGCCGCAGCTCGGGCACGTTCATCATGCCCATGACGACGGCCTCGATGATCAGCGCCGCCAGCACGGGCTTGGGCAGGATCGAGAACAGCGGCGCCAGGAACAACAGCGTGAGCAGGACGGTGATCCCCGAGGTGAGGGAGGCCAGTCCGGTCTTCGCCCCCGAGTGGTCGTTCAGCGAGCTCGCGGACAGGCTCGTCGAGACGGGCATCCCCTTGAACAGACCCGAGGCGATGTTGGCCATTGACTGGGCAATGGATTCCTGGTTGATGTCGATCTGGTAGCGGTGTTTGGCAGCGAACGCCCTGGCATCCCCTGCGGTCTGGGAGAAGCCGATCAGGACCAGTGCCACCGCCGCGAGCGCCACGGTGCCGACGTGGTCCCACATGAGTTGGCCGTCCGGGACCTGCAGCGAGGGCAGCCCGCTGGGTACGTCGCCCACCAGGGCCACGCCTTTGGCCCCGAGACCGAAGAGCGCCTCCGCCGCCAGTCCGCCCACCACCAGGACCAGGGCGCCGGGGACTTGGGGAGCGATGGCTTTCAGCCCGAAGACCACAGCCAGCGCGATGACCCCCACCACCACGGTGGTCGGCTGTGCCTCGCCCAGGGTGCCCAGCCACGACCACAGCTCCTGGAGCGGATTCGAGCCGGTGACCTCGGTCCCGGTGAGTTTGGGGAGCTCGCCGATCACGACGTCGATCGCCGCGCCGAAAAGGAAGCCGGTGACCACGGCCTTCGAGAGGAACTGCGCAATCCAGCCCATCTTGAAGACGGCAAGAATCAGGAACAGGATGCCGGAGGCAAGGGTAATTCCGGCAACGAACGAGGCGACATCCTGCTCGCCGGTGATGCCCGCCGCGAGCACGGCACTCGCGGCCACCGCCGCCAGGCCCGAACTCGGGCCCATCGAGATCTGCCGGCACGTGCCGAAGATCGCGTAGACGATGGCGCCGGCGGCCGCGGCATACAGGCCGTTCTGCAGCGGGATCCCGGCGATGCCTGCGTACCCGAGGTTCTTCGGAACGATCAGGGCCGCGACGGTGACCCCGGCAATCAGATCGCCGCGCAGCCACGAGCGGTCATAGGAGCGGAACTGGCCGATGAGGGGGATCCTGGTGGGCCCCTGCCCGTGCGCCTTGGTCATGCGCCCTTCATACTCCAAGTCCCGACGTTCCGCCAGAGCCCGGCCGGCCCCCGCAACGCCCCGGGCAACCGTCGCTTTGGCCCTAGGTGGCGCTCTTCTGGGCGACGAGTTCGATCTCGACGAGCATCTTGGGATCCAGGAACGGCAGCACGTGAACGAGGGAGAGCGTGGGGCGGATGTCGCCGAAGACCTCGCCGTGGGCCCGGCCGGCCTCTTCCCACTGGCTGATGTCCGTCAGGTACAGCTTGGACTGCACCACGTCCTCGAAGCCGAAGCCGGCCTCGGCCAGCACGGCGCCGAGCTTCTGCAGGATGTAGCTGGTCTGGGTATAGAAGTCCTCGCCCATGATTCCGTCCTCGCCGCTGGCGGCGGTCGCGGAGATGTAGAGGGTGTTGTCCACCTGGACAGCCCGGGAATAGCCGAGGGTCTGTTCCCAGGTGGAGCCGGTACCGAAGGTCTTGCGCATGGTGGGCCTTTCGCAGTTGCCGCAGGGATCGGCACAACTGTAGGGCGCCGGACGGCCGGGCCGCCAAACCGGGTTGCTTTGTGTCGGCGGACCTGCGCGGGGCCACCGCCCCGGCTAGAGTTCCTGGCGGTAAACGAGCAGTTTGATGTCCGTGCCCGGCACGAGCCAGTCGCGCTCCGGCGCCCGGACGAAGCCGGTCTTCAGGTAGAGGCCGTGGGCGCTTTCCCAGCTCTCGCCCGTGGTGAGGGCCACGGCGTGGATGCCGGGCAGGGCCCTGGCGTGCTCGATGATGGCCTGGACCATGGCCTTGCCGGCACCGCTGCGCTGCACGGAGGGGTCCACCACGAGCATCCTGAACTCGAGCTCATCGCTGAAGGCGATGTCCGCGTAGGGCTCGCCGGCGACCGCCAGCGTCACGGAGCCGAGGATCCGGCCCCCACGCTCGGCGACCCAAACCGTCGCGGCCGCCGCGCGCTGCCCGACGTTCTGGATCTGCTGCATGTAGGGGTGGTCGGCGCTCTCAAAGTAGCCCGCCGCCAGGTAGGCGTCCCGGGTGATGCGCGCTATGGCGTCGAAGTCGGCCGGAACGGCGGGGCGAATAAGGATCTGCGAAGGCACCTGTCAATGGTACGGGCGCCCGGCCCCGGCCGTGCCCGGAAAGGCCGTTTCCGTGACTGAACTATCACTCAGGCGCATCTGACAGTCGTAGAGCCTGCCCGGCGAGACGACGTTAGAGCGGGAACTTGCCGGAGAGTTCCAGCGGCCCGGCGCACGTCCATGCTGTGAGGCGCTCGTCGTCGGAGGGGCCGCCGGCCAGGGGGCTGGTGAGCCGCGGCCGGCGCACCCAGCAGCCTGCCTCCTCGGCGATCAGGGCCCCGGCGGCGAAGTCGTGTTCGTTGAGCCCGCGCTCACCGTAGGCGTCGTGCGTGCCGTCCGCCACGAGGCACAGGTCCAGTGCCGCGGACCCGAGCCGGCGCATGTCGGCGAAGCCGTCCATCAGGGTGCCGAGGCCTGCGGCCTGTTCCGCCCGCACGCCGGGATCGTAGCTGAAGCCCGTGGCCAGGATCTGGCCGGTCCGTCCGGGGACCGGGCCGAACAGGGCGGTCACCTGGCCCTGCTCCTGGAGCCAGGCGCCCTCGCCGCGGGACGCGTAGTAGGTGCGTCCCAGCGCCGGTGCGCTGACGACGCCGGCCAGCCAGACGCCGTCGGCGTCGGCCACCGCCACGGAGGTGGCGTAGTAGACGATGTTGCGGATGAAATTGGTGGTGCCATCGAGCGGGTCGATGGACCAGCGGTAGCCGCTGGGCTCCGCCGGCAGGACGGTGCCGCCCTCCTCGCCAGTGATGATGTCCCACGGCCGGGCGGCGGTGATGACGTCCCGGACGGCGGCTTCGGCGGCGAGGTCGAAGGCGGTCACCCAGTCTCCTGAGTCGCCCTTGTTGCTGACGTCCAGGGCCGCGGTCTTCCGGGTGGCCAGGACGGCGGCGCCCGCCGCGGCGGCCGACTTGGCCAGTTCGAGCAGCTCCGGAATGCCAGGTGCGGGAGGACCCGCGGAGTGGGAACTCATTCGGCCGCAGCAACCTCGACGCCGGGGGCCCCGCCGCCGTCGGCCGGGTCCGGGAGGCCGTCCGCGCCGCTGCCCGGCACCCTCTCCGCGCTGCCGTCCGCGCCGGTGCCGGCCGGCCCGTTCGCCAGCAGGGCACGGAAACCGTCCTCATCCAGGACCGGGACGCCGAGCTGTTCGGCCTTGTCCAGCTTGGTGCCGGCGTTCTCGCCCGCCACCACGTAGCTGGTGTTCTTCGACACCGATCCGGCCGCCTTGCCGCCGCGGATCAGGATGGCTTCCTTGGCCTCATCGCGGCTGAAGCCCTCGAGGCTCCCGGTCACCACCACGGTCAGCCCCTCCAGCGTCCTGGGCGTCGACTCGTCGCGTTCGTCCGCCATCCGGACGCCGGCGTCCGCCCAGCGGTCCACGATGTCGCGGTGCCAGTCCTCGGCGAACCATTCAGTCAGCGCCTGGGCGATGACCGGGCCCACGCCGTCCACGTGGGCGAGCTCCTCCTCGGAGGCCTGCCGGATGGCGTCCATGCTGCCGAACGCGGTGGCGAGGGCGCGCGAGGCCCGCGGGCCGACGTGCCGGATGGACAAGGCGACCAGGATCCGCCACAGCGGCTGGGATTTCGCTTTTTCCAGCTCCCGGAAGAGCTTGTCCGTCGTGGCCGTGGGCTTGGACGGGGTCTTGGTGGTGGCCTTGGTGAAGAAGTAGGGCACCAGCTCGAATTCCCCGGTGCCGACACCCTTGGAGCGCTTCTCCCGGCGGACACGGACGTCCGCGAGCTGCTCCGGAGTGAGGTCGAACAGTGTCGCCTCGGTGGTCAGCGGCGGCTCCGCGGGCTCGGCCGGCTGGGTCAGTGCGATGGCGGCTTCCCAACCGAGGGCCTCGATGTCGAAGGCGCCGCGGCCGGCAAGGTGGAAGACGCGTTCACGCAGCTGCGCCGGGCAGGACCGGGAGTTGGGGCAGCGGATGTCCACGTCCCCTTCCTTCCCGGGGGCCAATGGCGTGCCGCACGCGGGGCATTCGGTGGGCATGATGAAGTCGCGGACGGGAGGGTCCTGCTGGTCCCGCAGCGCCAGCACCGGGCCCACAATTTCCGGAATCACGTCTCCGGCCTTGCGCAGCACCACAATGTCGCCGATCTTCACGCCCTTGGCCTTGACCACTTCCTGGTTGTGCAGGGTGGCCATTTCCACGGTGGAGCCGGCGACTTTGACCGGTTCCATCACGCCGTACGGGGTGACCCGGCCGGTGCGGCCGACGTTGACGGCGATGTCGAGCAGCTTGGTGTGGACCTCTTCGGGCGGGTACTTGTAGGCCACGGCCCAGCGCGGCACCCGGGTGGTGTAGCCCAGGGCCCGCTGGGTGGCGAAGTCGTCCACCTTGATCACAATGCCGTCGATCTCGTGGGTGAGGCTGTGCCGCTTGTCGCCGTAGCGCTTGATGAATTCGAGCACGTCGGAAAGCCCGGCCAGGACCTCGAAATACGGGCTCGTGGGCAGTCCCCACTCGGCCAGCTTGCGGTAGGTCTCGGACTGGCTGGCGGTGTCGAGACCCTCGCGGGCGCCGATGCCGTGGACGTACATCCGCAGCGGCCGCTTGGCGGTTTCCGCGGGGTCCTTCTGCCGCAGCGAACCTGCGGCGGCGTTGCGGGGGTTGGCCAGCGGCGCCTTGCCGGCCTCGATCAGGGCTTCGTTGAATTCCGCGAAGGCCTGCGACGGGATGAAGACTTCGCCGCGGACTTCCACCTCCGCCGGGAAGCCGGTGCCGCTGAGCTGCTTCGGGATTTCCTTGATGGTCAGGACGTTATGCGTGATGTCCTCGCCGGTGGTGCCGTCCCCGCGGGTTGCGGCCCGGACCAGGGCGCCGTCGCGGTAGAGCAGGTTGACGGCCAGGCCGTCGATCTTCAGTTCGGTGAGCCACGACGGCGGGTTCCCGCCGTTGCCGAGCTTGGCGACGCCCGCCTCGGCCTTGACCATCCAGGCCTCCAGCTCCTCGAGCGAGAAGACATCCTCCAGACTGTACATGCGCTGCAAATGCTGCACGGCGGCAAACGCCGCTGACACCTCGCCGCCGACTTCCTGCGTGGGCGAATCGTTGGCCACCAGTTCCGGATGCATGGCTTCGAGCGTTTCCAGCCGCCGGTAGAGCTCGTCGAACTCGGCGTCGGAGATGATCGGCGCGTCCTGCTGGTAGTAGGCAAAGCGGTGCTTGCGGACCTGCTCAACAAGGTCTTCATATTCCGCGCGGATGTCCCCGGAGGGGACCTGCTCCCCCGCGGGGCCTTGCGGGTCCGTGACGTGCCCGGGGGCTGCTTCGGCTGCTTCTTCAGTCCCTGCTGCGGTCTCTGCTGCGGTCTTCCCTGTGCTCACAGACCTATCCTGCCCTAGATCCCCGACATTGTCCGGTCCAGGGTCCGGTCTGGGGTCCGCTTCCGAATTTGGACTGACGCTGACCGCAAGGTCAGGCGGGCTCGTCCACGTTTGCAGTCCGGGCGTCGACCACGATCGCCGTGATGTTGTCCCGGCCGCCGCTGCGCAAGGCCGCCTGGATCAGTTCGTCCACGGCCGCCTGGGGGTCGGCCTCGGCCGCGAGGATGCCGGCGATCTTCTCATCGCTGAGTTCGCCGTTGAGGCCGTCGGAGCAGACCAGTATCCGGTCGCCGTCTTCAAGGGGAACCAGCCAGAAGTCGGCCTCGGAGTCATCCCCGGTTCCCAGCGCCCGGGTCACCACGTGCCTGCGGGGGTACACGGCGGCCTCGGCCTCGGTGATCTGGCCGGTGTCAAGGAGTTCCTGGACTTCGGAATGGTCCACGCTGATCTGTGCGAGCTGGCCGTGGCTGTACCGGTAGGTGCGGGAGTCTCCGATGTTGAGGACAAGCCAGTACGGAACGTCCTGTTGTTCCACCACCACGACGCCGGACAGGGTGGTTCCGGCTCGCGATCCGGTGGCGTGACGGATGCCCGCATCTGCCATGAGCAGGTACTCCTGCAGGATGTCCGCCGTCGCATCCCGGCTGCCGGTCTTGGACTGTGGCAGCTCGGCCAGGGTGCGCACGCAGATGCTGCTGGCAACTTCGCCGGCCTCGTGCCCGCCCATGCCATCCGCTACGGCGAAGACGGGGTCCGCGGCAAGGAAGGCGTCCTCGTTCGCCTCGCGGCGCAGTCCCCGGTCCGTGCCGTACCCGCAGCGCAGTAGCGGTCCCCGTTTTCCGTCCGACGGCGGGATGGGGGCGTCTGGTGATGGGTTCATGGCGGTCCTCAATACAGTGGTGCGCGGCTTCACTGGTGCGCGGGGTTGACGGCGTTCGCAACCCGGCCGGATAGCAACTGCCGGTCCGACTATCGCATATGCGCCGCTCAGCTGAGAAGCCCGCCACGGCCTACCGCCGGGCTGATCCGGCGTTCAGTCCAGGATCAGGCCCCGGCCGCTGCCGGGCTGCAGCTGCACCGGATGGATTTCACCGAACCCTCGGACGTCCTCGGCCGGCCGGGGCACCAGGACGAAGCGTTCGTCCTGCTCCAGCGCGGCCGCGGTCATCGAATCCACCAGCACTGTTCCAGGGTCCGCGAGAGCCGTCAGTCGGGCGGCGAGGTTGACGGTGGGTCCGTAGATGTCGCCGAGGCGGGAGAGGATGCGGCCCCACACCATGGCCACGCGGGCCTGGGGCAGGATCTCGTCGTCGGTGAAGGCGCGGGACAGGGCCAGGGAAATCTCGGCGCCGGCCGCCGGAGTCTCGGCAATGTACAGGACTTCGTCGCCGACGGTCTTGACCAGCCGGCCGCCGCCGACCGAGATGATTTCGGCGCACTTGTTCTCGAAGCGCTGCACCAGCTGGGCCAGTGTCTTCTCGTTCATCCGGCGGGACAGGCTGGTGTAGGAGACAAGGTCAGCGAAGCCAACCGCCCGGGCCAACGGCAGGGGCGCATCGTCCTCGTCGCCTTCGCGGCCCTCTTCGCTGGACTGCAGCCCGGCTTCGGCCCGGACGGCCAGGCGCTGCACACCGGCGTTGAGCTGGCGGCGCCAGGAGTAGGCGAGCATCTCCTCGAGGGGGTCGATCAGGTTCGGCAACTCGCTGACGAGCCGCTTGCGGGCGACGGCGTCGGTCACGCCATGTTCCTGGACCATGTCCTCCACGAGGGCCTCGATCTGCCACACCACCATCCGGTCGGTCATCTGGCCGATGGCCCGGGTGATGGAGATTGCGGCTTCCTCGGTGAGCTTGCCGTCGCGCACCAGGTCCACGATGGTGGACAGGGCGGCCTGGTCACGCTCGGTGAAGGCGACATCTTCATCCCCGAGGTTGGGAAAACCCAGGGCGCGCCAAAGTTTCCGGGCAGAGAGCAGCGAGAGCCCTGCACCGGCAGCTACTTCACGACGCCGAAGCTTGCGTTCTCCGCCCAGCAGCCGCGCTTCCAGGGCCTTGGCGGCGAGCCGTTCAGCGGACATCGTGCCGGTGGGCGGGGCCACGGGTTCAGCTTCGTCGGGTTCGGGTTCGGGTTCGGGTTCGGCGGCGGGTTCGATGAGCGCGCCGGCTTCGCTGCCGAAGGCGGTCCCGGCGTCGCTGTCGGCGGCAGCCGAACCGGCGGCGTCCTCGGGCTCCCGGGGCAAATCCGGGGCAGCGAGATCGATGTCCTGGTGGACGTTCTCAGCGTTCATCTCTTCCACCTTCTCTCGTCTCCCACGGCCAGGCCTCGCCCGGGTTGTAGGTCATGCCATCGGCGTTGTCGGTCATGCCATCGGCGCCGGACGCCTCGCCCTGCGGGAGGTCGTCGATGGCGTCCAGCAGGAAATTACGGAATGTCGCGACCTCCGGGACATCGGGGACCACCGTTCCAAGGGGGTACCCGGTTTCCAAGGATATATTCCCGGAGTGCAATAGGCGCTGCAACAAGGATTGCTCAATGGCCACATGGCGGACGGCGGCGAGGGGGACCTGTTCATCGCGCCGCCGTAACATGCCGTATCGGGCAACTATGCGCTGACTGGTGAGGATGTAACGGGTGGCGTGCCACGCAATGACCCGCGGGAGGCAATAGCCCAGCAGCACCCACGCCGCCAACGCCAGGCACACGGCGAGGAGCCAGGGGGTCCACTCTTTCGGGACGAGGGGGACGAGCCGCGCCGGGCCGCCCTTGACAACCCAGGCGCAGGCGTAGGCGGCCAAGGCCGGAACAACAATGAACATCAGCGCCGGGACAATGAGCATCCTGGGCTGGGGCCGGGTCACCACAATCACTTGCTCTCCCGGCAGGAGCACTCTACGCATAGCCGCTTTCTGCTCCGCCGCTGCCGGCGCCCTGGCCGCCGGTCCCGGCCGGGTTCCACGGCCTCAGGTGCACGACGTCGCCGGCGGTCACCACATGTTCATGGCCCGCGGCATCGACCACCAGCAGGGAGCCGTATTCGTCCAGGCGCGTGGCGTGGCCAATGATCTCGTGGTCGCCCGGGAGTTGGGCCCGGACCTGTTTGCCGAGGGTTGAGAGGAGGTGCTCCACGCGTTTGTGCAGCGACGGGCCACCGGCCATGCCGGCGGTGGGGTCGCCGTCGGCGTTGCAGAAACTCCGGTACAGGGTGGCGAAGCGGGACAGGTAGCTCTTCAGGAGCTCCGTCCGGTCCACTGTGTCCGGATTCTCCAGCAGCACGGAGGTGGCGGTGGGAACCGGGAGTTCGGGCTCCGTCAGCGTGACGTTCAGGCCGGTGCCGAGGATGACCGGCGGCGCGCCGCCGGCGCCGAGCGGGCCGAGCTGGGCCAGGATGCCGGCGATCTTCCGGCCCCGGACCAGGACGTCGTTGGGCCATTTGAGTTCCGCCGGAAGGCCTGCCGTTTCCGTCAGGGCCTCACGCAGGGCGAGGGCGGCCAGAAGGGAGAGCCAGGAGTACCTGTGGGTCGGCAGCGGCCGGCCGGCCCCGTTGACCGGCAGGAGCACCAGGGAGACAGAGACCGAGCTGCGGGCCGGCGCCTCCCACCGGCGGTCCAGCCGGCCGCGCGCGTCGCTCTGGTACTCGGCGGTCAGCACTGACAGGTCCGGCCACGCGCCGGGATCCTCGGTCACCCCGCGGAGGAGGTCGGCGTTGGTGGAGCCGGTGGACTCGAGCACCGTCAGGCGCGGAATTCCGTTGGCGGACAGGAACGCCTCATCACTGAGGGCACTCAGGTCCAGGGGCGGACGGTCCGGGGTTTCCTGCGCGGCTTCCATCCTTGAATCCTACCGAGGAAAGCGCACCGGGGCCCCGGCCGTCTGCCTCACATGCCTCCGCCGAAACTCCCCACCTTTGGCCGGGATGTCCGGCGTGTCGGCCGAACACACCGCTGATTCCGGCGCCCGGGCGCCAAATGAGGGGAAATTCCGCGGGGCAGACGGCCACAAAAGACCCAGCAAGTTCAGAGGAAGATGTCCGGGACCAGCTGGGCCTCCGGCGCGCCGAGGCTGTACGGGCTGAAGTCCGTCACCCCTGCCGCCGCGAGAACCTGCTCATCGGTATAGAAGTTGCCGCTCCGGCTGCCGTGGGCGGGGACCGCGTTGCCGCCGGTCAGCACGGCGTGGGCGGCGTCGGCCATGATTTCGGGGCTGCGGGCGCCCTTGACGATCGTGTCGCCGCCGGGCATGTTGCGGATGGCCGCGGTGTCGATCAAGGTACACGGCCAGAGTGAGTTCACGGCGACGCCGTCGGCCTTGAGTTCCTCGGCCAGCCCC
Organism: Arthrobacter sp. P1_B4; assembly: GCF_056406555.1. Lineage (NCBI taxonomy): Bacteria > Bacillati > Actinomycetota > Actinomycetes > Micrococcales > Micrococcaceae > Arthrobacter > Arthrobacter sp. P1_B4. The sequence continues at coordinate 11,474 of NZ_JBFTZW010000005.1, read as the reverse complement.
AGCGTGGTCAGGCTCATGCCGTATTTGGCCATGGTGTAGGCCAGGTGCAGGCCGGCCCACTTCGGATCCAGGTTCAGGGGCGGGGAGAGGGTGAGGATGTGCCCGGCCCCAGAGGCGCGCAGGGCCGGCAGCGCCATCTTCGAGAGCAGGAACGTCCCGCGCACGTTGATGTCCTGCATGAGGTCGTAGCGCTTCATGTCCACGTCGTCGGTGGTGGAGAGGTCAATCGCGGATGCATTGTTGATGACGACGTCGATCCCGCCAAAGTGGTCCACGGCGGCGCCGACTGCACCGGCGACGTCGGCGTCGTTGCGCACGTCGCCGACCAGCGGCAGGGCCTGGCCGCCGGCGGCCTCGATCTGTTCGGCGGCGGTATACACGGTGCCCTCCAGCCTGGCGTGGGGCTGACCGGTCTTGGCCATCAGGACAATGTTGGCGCCGTCCCGGGCCGCGCGGAGCGCGATGGCCAGGCCGATGCCACGGCTGCCCCCGGAGATGAGGACAGTGCGGCCCTGGAGGGAACCGGCGGCCTGGCACGGCCCTGCGGCGGTGCCCGAAGCATCGTTGCTTGAAGTCATTCCCACACTCTAGCCGACCAATGTTACTGGCGGGTAACAAAGCGGTGAGGGAGCTTCGCGGCGGGAAAATTGTAGGTTCCCTACAGCGGCACCGGCCAATACCGTCACTAGACTTGCCAGCAGAGCCCTGCTTTTGTGGATTCCAGCCAAAGGACCCCACGCGACGGGCGCCGTACAACCTTGCGACAGAGCCGGAGAAACTTGATGAGCCACGATCTGACCACGACTGCGGGAAAGATTGCGGATTTCCGCGACCGCCAGGCCCGTGCCGAACAGCCCTCCGGCCCGGAAGCGATCGCCAAGCAGCACGCGCGCGGCAAGAACACCGCCCGCGAGCGCATCGACCTGTTGCTGGACGCCGGCTCCTTCGTCGAATTCGATGCGCTGGCCGTGCACCGCTCCACCGCGTTCGGCATGGAGAAGAAGAAGCCCCTCGGCGACGGCCTCGTCTCCGGCTACGGCACGGTGGACGGCCGCCCGGTCGCGGTCTACAGCCAGGATTTCTCCGTCTACGGCGGCTCGCTGAGCCAGGTCAACGGCGAAAAGATCGTCAAGGTCCAGGAGTTCGCGCTGCGCAACGGCTGCCCCGTGGTCGGCATCCTCGACGGCGGCGGTGCCCGCATCCAGGAGGGTGTCGCCTCCCTGGCGATGTTCGCGGACATCTTCCGCAACAACGTCCACGCCTCCGGCGTCGTCCCGCAGATCTCCCTCATCATGGGCCCGTCCGCCGGCGGCGCAGCCTACTCCCCCGCCCTGACCGACTATGTGGTCATGGTGGACAAGACCTCGCACATGTTCATCACCGGCCCGGACGTCATCAAGACGGTCACCGGCGAAGACGTGGACATGGAAACCCTCGGCGGCGCCCGGCAGCACAACGCCAACACCGGCACCTCGACTTACCTGGCCTCCGACGAGGCCGACGCCGTCGAGTTCGTCCGCGAACTGCTCGACTTCCTGCCCTCGAACAACCTCGCCGAGGCCCCGGTGCTGGAGCACCAGCAGGAACTGGAGGTCGACGACGACGATCTCGCCCTGGACGCGCTGATCCCGGACTCGGCCAACCAGCCGTACGACATGCGCAAGGTCATCGAGCAAATTGTCGACGACGCCCACTTCCTCGAGATGCAGTCCCTCTATGCCCCGAACGTGATCATCGGCTACGGCCGGGTCGAGGGCCACACGGTGGGCATCGTGGCCAACCAGCCCATGCAGTTCGCCGGCACCCTGGACATTGCGGCCTCGGAAAAGGCCGCACGCTTCGTCCGGCACTGCGATGCCTTCAACATCCCCATCATCACGCTCGTGGACGTGCCGGGCTTCCTGCCAGGCAAGGACCAGGAGTTCCAGGGCATCATCCGCCGCGGCGCCAAGCTGCTATACGCGTACGCCGAGGCCACCGTGCCCAAGCTGACCGTAATCACCCGCAAGGCCTACGGCGGGGCCTACATCGTGATGGGCTCCAAGAAGCTCGGCGCGGACCTCAACCTCGCCTGGCCCACCGCCCAGATCGGCGTCATGGGCGCCCAGGGTGCCGTGAACATCCTGTACCGCCGCGAACTCGCCGCGGTGGCGGAGGACGGCGGCGACGTCGAGGCCAAGCGCGCCGAGGTGATCCGCCAGTACGAGGAAGAGCTGCTCAACCCGTACCAGGCCGCCCAGCTCGGCTATGTGGACGCGGTTATCGCACCGTCCGAGACCCGGCTGCAGATTATCAAGGGCCTGCGCGCCCTCCGGGACAAGCGGGCCGCCCTGCCCGCCAAGAAGCACGGGAACATCCCGCTGTGAGCCCCATGGCCGAACCCGACGAACCTGCCGACGCGGTAAGCAGCGACGCCGCGCCCGGGATCCTGTTCTCTGTCGCCAAGGGTCAGCCGACGCCGGAAGAGCTGGCGGCGCTGACCGCCGTCGTGCTGTCCCTGGGGCAGACCCAGCAGGCAGCACCGGAAAGCCCCGGCGTCCGGCACTGGGTCCGCCGGCAGCAGCTTCGGCTGGCGCCGAGGCCCGGTCCGCAGGCCTGGCGCCGCAGCCTGGGCTGAGCCGACCCGGTTCAGCGTCCTGGCAGGGCCGGCCCGCAGCCGAAATCTGCACGGGAAAGTTGCACGCGAAAAAGTTCAGTGACTCTTTCATAACCACGGCGGCCGGGCTAGTCTCGTCGGGTGACTACCGAAATCATCGCCTCAGACAACACTGCCCCCGCGCGCCAGCAGACAGCCATTGACGCCGTCGCCGACGCCTACACGGACACCCTGATCCGGCTTAACCCGAGCTTCGCCACCGAACTTGGCCTGCCCGGGCACGAGACGGAGTACCAGGACTTCTCCCCCGCCGGCCACGAGGAATTCGCGGCCGCCGCCCGCGAGGCACTTGCGGCGCTGGACGGGCTGGAGCCGGCTGACGACGTCGACGCCGTCACGCTCGACGCCATGCGCGAGCGGCTGGGCCTGCAGCTGGAAATCCACGAATCGGGCTGGGCCACGGCCGATCTGAACAACATCGCCTCCCCGTCCCAGGACATCCGCGCGATCTTTGACCTCATGCCGACGGATACCGCCGGGCAGTGGGAGCACATCGCAGGCCGGGCCCACAATGTCACCGCCGCAATCGACGGCTACATCGAGTCGCTGCGTTCGGCGATGCAGGACGGCAAAGTCGCCGCGGCCCGCCAGGTTTCGATCGTGATCGAGCAGGCCACCAAGCACGCCGCGGACGACGGCTTCTTCGCCAAGCTCGCCGCCGGCGCCAAGACCGCGGACGGCCCGCTCCCGGCCGAACTGCAGTCCCGGCTCGACACCGGCGCGGCAGCTGCCCGGGTGGCGTACTCCCGGCTCGCAGGTTTCCTCGAGTCCGAGCTCCTGCCCGTCGCCCCGGCCAAGGACGCTGTGGGCCGCGCCCGCTACGCCCTGGCCTCCCGGGACTTCCTCGGCGCCACCGTGGACCTGGAGGAAACCTACGCATGGGGCGTCCAGGAACTCGACCGCCTCATCGCCGAACAGGAACGGGTGGCAGGCGAAATCCGGCCCGGCGCCACGGTCGAGGAAGCCAAAGAGATCCTCAACAACGATCCCGCCCGCCAGCTCAAGGGCACCGACGCCCTCCAGGCCTGGATGCAGGAACTGTCCGACAAAGCCGTCGCGGAGCTCGCCGGCGTCCACTTCGAGATCCCGGACGTCATGAAGACGCTGGAGTGCCGGATCGCGCCCACCGATGAAGGCGGCATCTACTACACCGGACCCTCGGAGGACTTCAGCCGCCCGGGCCGCATGTGGTGGTCCGTGCCGGCCGGTGAAGACACCTTCACCACCTGGGCCGAAACCACCACCGTGTACCACGAGGGCGTGCCCGGCCACCACCTCCAGGTCGCCACCGCCACCTACCGCCGTGAGCTGCTGAACAAGTGGCGCCGCAGTGTGTGCTGGACCTCGGGCCATGGCGAAGGCTGGGCACTCTACGCGGAGAAGCTCATGCAGGAGCTCGGCTACCTCAATGATCCCGGCGACCACATGGGCATGCTGGACATGCAGCGCATGCGTGCGGCCCGCGTGGTGTTCGACATCGGCGTGCACCTGGAACTCGAAGTCCCCGAGCGCTGGGGCAGCGGCATCTGGACCTCGGAGAAGGGCTTTGACTTCCTCCGCGCCAACCTGCCGATCAGCGAGGGGCAGCTGAAGTTCGAGTTCACCCGCTACCTGGGCTGGCCGGGACAGGCCCCGTCCTACAAGGTGGGCCAGCGCCTCTGGGAGCAGATCCGGGAAGAGCTGGAATCCCGCCCCGGCTTCGATCTCAAGGCGTTCCACACGAAGGCCCTGAACATCGGCTCGGTGGGCCTGGACACCCTCAAGCGCGCGCTCCTGGGGTAAACCCCCCAAGGCCGTTGAGATGGCAGTTCGCGGCAGTGTTTCTCCAGAGCATTGCCGCGAACTGTCATCTCGCGCCTCACAGGGCGGTACGGGCCGTCCGGCGACGAGACAATCGCCACACCGCTCGCCGGAATAACTTCACAAAAGCCCCTGCCGGCGCGGCAATCCCGGGCATTCCGAGGCGCGGGGCCACCTGTGGCGCCGTAACATTTCTCAACATCCGTTCGTCATGCTATCGGCAACGGTCCTAGCGTGTTCCGGTGACCACTCAGACAAGCACCCCCGCACCCGCTGGAAAGACCGGGTTCCAGCTGCCCAAATGGGCCGGCTCGTTCGGCTTCCAGATCATTGCCGCCCTGATCGTCGGCCTGGGCCTTGGCCTGCTGGCCAAGTACACCGGCAGCAACAAGGCCAACCCCAACGCCCTAGGCACCACGCTGCAGACCATCGGCTCGAGCTACGTCTCGCTGCTGCAGACCGCCGTGGTCCCCCTGATCTTCACCGCCGTCGTCAGCTCAATCTCCAACCTGCGCGCCGTTTCCAACGCCGCCCGGCTGGCCTGGAACACGTTGCTCTGGTTCGCGATCACCTCGCTGATCGCCGTGCTGATCGGCATCGGCCTGGGCGTGCTGCTGCAGCCCGGCGCCGGAACCGGCATCAGCCAGGAAGCGAAGTACGCCGGCAAGTCCGGTGACTGGTGGGCCTTCCTGACCGGGCTGTTCCCGAAGAACTTCCTGGGCCTCGGCGCGACCACCACCGTCACTGACGGCGTCGCCACCACCGCCGTGAGCTTCAACGTCCTCCAGATCCTGGTAATCGCGATCGCCGTCGGCATCGCCGCGCTGAAAGTGGGCAAGGCGGCCGAACCGTTCCTGGCCCTGAACGCCTCCGCCCTCGCCGTCATCCAGAAGGTCCTCTGGTGGATCATCCGGATCGCGCCGCTGGGCACGATCGGCCTGATCGGCAACGCCGTGGCCGTCTACGGCTGGGACACCATCGGCTCGCTCGGCAAGTTCACCGTGGCGATCTACATCGGCCTGGCGCTCGTGCTGTTCGTGGTCTACCCCGTGCTGATCCGCGGCCACGGACTGTCCATCAAGCAGTACTACTCCGGCGTGTGGCCGGCCGTGCAGCTGGCCTTCGTCTCCCGCTCCTCGATCGGCACCCTGCCGCTGACCCAGCGCGTCACCGAACGAAGCCTGGGTGTCCCCCGCGCCTACGCCTCCTTCGCCGTGCCGCTCGGCGCGACCACCAAGATGGACGGCTGCGCGGCGATCTACCCGGCCGTGGCGGCGATTTTCGTGGCCCAGTTCTTCGGCATCCAGCTCGACTTCACCCAGTACCTGCTGATCGCGCTGGTGTCGGTCCTCGGCTCGGCCGCGACCGCCGGCACCACCGGCGCCGTCGTGATGCTGACGCTGACGCTCTCCACGCTGGGACTGCCGCTGGCCGGCGTCGGCCTGCTGCTGGCCATCGACCCGATCCTGGACATGGGACGCACCGCCGTCAACGTGGCCGGGCAGGCATTGATCCCGGCGATTGTGGCCAAGCGCCAGGGCATCCTGGACGAAAGGCTGTACAACGCGCCGCGGAACGGCGATCCGTTTAGCGACGACGTCGATGGCACCGCCGCCGTCGACCCCTCCGCCGCCGCCACTCCCGCGGCAGGACGGGACGAGCGGGAACTGGCTGACGCCAGGGCGTAACAACAGAACGAGTGTTCACCAAAGAAGTCCCCGGGAATCCCCGGGGACTTCTCTGGTTTTCCGGCTTCGGCTTTAACCGGCCTCGGCCCGGGTCCGCACGGGCCTAGTGTCCGCCGATCACACCCTTTTCGGCGGCCTTGGTAACTGCGTCCGCTTCTGCCCGGGTCAGGGTGCCGTCCTTGACGGCCTGGTCCAGCCGGGGCTTCAGTGCCGCGGCGTGATTGGCCTGTTCCGCGGTACGCAATTCCTCCAGGGCAGCGGTGACCTTGGCTTCATCGAGGCCGAGCGACTTCGCCAGGGAAGCGGCCAGGGCCTTCTCCATTGCGGCGCGGTCCGGCTTCTGCCCTGGGGACGGCGGGGTGGCCGGCCTGTTGGCTTCGCGGAAAGTCTTCAGGGCGTCGGTGACCTCCGCCTCGTCGACGCCGAGCTTGGCGGCGAGTTCTTTGGCGCGGGCGCCGAACTCCGCACCGCCGTGGCCGCGGTGTCCGCCGCGCATGCCGTAGCCGTCGGCGAAGTTGTTCCCGGGAGCACTCGAGCTGGGTGTCGGGGTGGGCGTCGGCGTCGTGGTGGCGGAGGCCATCCCGGCGACCCCGAGCCCTGCACCCAGTGCAACGGCCGCCGCCCCGAGGCCGAGTGCGATTTTCGTCGTGCGTGACATCTGCTGTCTCCTGGATCTGCCGCGCGGTGACGGCGCTTGAAGCTGATGGTTCGTCCGGGGAAGGCTGCTCCACGAGCATCTCCAGTCTGCACCTGCCCCAGCAGAGATAGCTGTTTCCCAGCTTTCACTTTCCTGTGAATCCGGCAGAGACGCCCAGAGGGCAAAAAGTGGGCAAAATGGCGGCAGAGGTGGATAGGCTCTGGGCATGCTGATCGTCACTTCGAATGACATCCCGGGCCACCGGATCGACGCCGTCCTCGGCGAAGTCATGGGCCTGACCGTCCGCCCCCTGACCAATTCCGGCAACGCGGCAGCCCAGCTCAAGCCTTGAGCGCAAACCCTGCCAGCCCCACTCTGGAAAATACTTGCCCAGAGTGCAAACATGCACGTAGTGTAAGCGCGTGTCCCCATCGCCCTTCGCCTCCGCCGCATCCGGCGACCCCGGTGTCCCCTCGCGCCGCGAACTGAACAAGGCCGCTACCCGGCAGGCCATCACGGACGCCGCCATGGACCTGCTCCGCACGCGGGGACCCGGAAACTTCACGGTGGAGGACATCGCCGACGCCGCCGGGATCTCCCGCCGCACGTTCTTCAACTACTTCGGCAGCACCGAGGCGGCGCTCGCCTCGGTGACGTTCGGCTTCCTGGACACGGCACTTCAGCAGTTCCGGCTCCGCCCGGCCGGCGAGCCAATCCTGGAATCGGCCCGCGCAGCCCTCGTTGAACTGGCCGATCCCATGACCGTCGCACCGGTGGCCGAGCTCTACAGCCTGGGCCAGACCAACCCCCAGCTCAGCCGCTCCGAGCTGGAAGCCTGGGACCACTGCACCGAACAGATCATCGACGCCGCCCGCGAACGCTTTGCGCTGACGGCGGCCGGCGACGTCGACGAGCTCTACCTCCGCGCCCTCGCCGGCTCCGTCATCTCGTGCGGAAAAGCTGCCATGGATGTCTGGTTCGCCCGCTGCGGCGGCGACCTGGCCCCCGAGTCCCTGTCCGTCCTGCGCCAGCTCCTGATCGATTCGATGGGCCTCCTCGGCTCCGGATTCGCGTCCCACTCCCCCGCCACCCCTTCCCCAGATCGGCACTGACATGGCCCTGTTGCTCTACCGTCTCGGCAAGTTCTCCTACCGCCACCGCTGGCTCGTCATCTCCCTCTGGCTCGCCGTCCTGGTGGCCGTCGGCGGCGCGGCTGCGGCCTTCCACGGCACCATGTCCAACAACTTCCAGATCCCCGGCACTGAAACCCAGCAGATGGCGGACAAGTTGAAGCAGGAGCTGCCCAAGTCCTCCGGCGGCTCGGCAGGCATCGTGTTCGAGTCGCAGAACGGCCAGTTCACGCAGGCCGGCAAGGACGCGGTCTCGGCTGCGCTGACCAAGCTGAAAGCCCTCCCCGATGTTCAGGGCACCGTGGACCCGTTCGCCACGCAGGCCCAGCTGGACAAGGCCGTCACGGACCTTGCCGCCGGCGAGCAGCAGGCATCCGCAGGACAGGCGCAGCTGGATGCGTCGGCCGCCCGGCTGGCCGCCGGCAAGGCCCAGCTGTCCGCCGCCGAGCAGCAGATGACCGCGGCCGGCATGTCCGCCGAGGCCATCGACGCCCAGCTTGGCCAGCAGAAAGCTGCCCTCGCCGCGGGCCAGGAGAAGCTCGACGCCGGGACCAAGGAACTCCAGGCCGGCGCGGCCAAGCTCGCCCTGGCCAAACGCCAGCTCGAGGCCTCGCAGGGCATGCGGTTCGTGTCCGAGGACGGCACCGCGGCAATCGCCCAGGTCCAGTTCAAGACCTCGATCAACGGTCTGGCCCCCGCCGTGCGCCAGCAGGTCCAGGACATCGCCCACGAAGTCTCCTCTGCCGGCGTGACCGCCCTGGCCAGCAAGGAAATCACGGAGGACGTCTCCGAGCTGTTCGGCATCTCGGAGATCCTCGGCATCGCCATCGCGGCGCTGGTGCTCATCGTCATGCTGGGAACCCTGATCGCCGCCGGACTCCCCCTGCTGATGGCCCTGGTCGGTGTGGCAGTGGGCGTCGGCGGCACCTTCGCCCTCAGCGGCGCCGTCGACATGAGTTCCATCTCCCCGATGCTGGCGCTCATGCTGGGCCTCGCCGTCGGCATCGATTACTCGCTGTTTATCGTCAACCGGCACCGCGGCCAGCTCCTGGCCGGCATGGACGGCGAGGAATCCGTCGCCCTCGCCACCGGCACCTCCGGCAACGCGGTGCTGTTCGCGGGCCTGACCGTCATCATCGCCCTCGCGGCCCTCGTGATTCCGGGCCTGCCCTTCCTGGCCGTGATGGGCCTGTCCGCCGCCGCAACGGTGGCCGTCGCCGTCGTCGTCGCCCTGACCCTCACCCCTGCCATGCTGTCCCTGATCGGGCCCCGACTCATTTCCCGCCGCGTCTGGGCCAAGGCGGAGAAGCACAATGCCGCCCCCGGCCACGAGAGCGCAGACCGTGCCCGCGACGAACGCCGCAGCAAACAGGGCTGGGGCGGACTCGTCACCCGGCACCCGGTTCTGGCACTGCTGGCCGGTGTCCTGCTGCTGGGCATCGTGGCGCTGCCGGCCAGCCAGTTGCGGCTCGCGCTGCCCGACGGCGGGTCCGAGCCCGTGGAGTCGCAGGCGTTCAAGGCCTATGACGTCACCGGCCGCAGCTTCGGCGAAGGCATGACAGGCCCGATCGTGGTGGTGGGCGACTTCCCGGCCGGCCTGAGCGCGGAGGAAGCCACAGCCAAGCAGCTCGCCGTCGCCGACATCCTCCGCGGTACTGGCAACGTCACCGCCGCCATTCCGGTGGCGCTGAGCGAGGACCGCCGCACCGCGGTGTTCCAGGTCATCCCCCGGGAGGGCCCGGCCAGCGCGAGCACTGTCCAGGTGGTCTCCGAGCTGCGCGCCGAAAAGGACCGCATCAAGGATTCCACTGGGGTCAGCATCGGCCTCACGGGGCAGACTGCCGGCAACGTCGACGTCTCCGCCAAACTCGGCGATGCCCTGCCCCCGTACCTGGCCATCGTCGTCGGGCTGTCCCTGATCCTGCTGTTGCTCGTGTTCCGCTCGATCGTGGTGCCGCTGCTGGCCACAGGCGGTTTCCTGCTCTCGCTCGCGGCCGCCTTCGGAGCCGTCGTCGCGGTCTACCAGTGGGGCTGGCTGGGAACGGTGTTCGGCGTCGAAAACCCGGGCGCCGTGCTGAGCTTCCTGCCAATCATCCTGATCGGCGTCCTGTTCGGGCTGGCCATGGACTACCAGGTGTTCATCACCTCGGGCATGCGTGAGTCCTTCATGCATGGCGAATCGGCCCGGCATGCGGTCCGCACCGGCTTCAGCCATGCCGCGTCCGTGGTCACCGCCGCGGCCATCATCATGGTCAGCGTGTTCGCCGGCTTCATCTTCTCGCACCTGAATATGGTCCGGCCGCTGGGCTTCGCGATGGCCTTCGGTGTCCTGGTGGACGCGTTTGTAGTCCGCATGACGATCGTTCCGGCCGTGATGTACCTGCTCGGCGACAAGGCGTGGTGGCTGCCCCGCTGGCTGGACCGGATCCTGCCGGACGTCGACGTCGAGGGCGCCAAGCTCCGGCCCGCGGCTTCGGCCTCAGCTTCGGCCGACAGCGAGCCCGAGCCGGAGGAGATCGGCGCGCGCTAAAGGCCGCCGACGAGTTGCCCTAAAGCCGCCCGCTGATCGTTTCGATCGGCGGGCGGCTTTTTCGTGCATGCAGCTCGGGAAGGCTTGTGGCCCGTTCGCCGCTCAGGCCGCCAGTCAGCCTGAGGGCCGCATACCCTTGAGCGTCTTCGCGCGGTGGCGCTCATCACGGCCCGGCGGCGGGAATCCACGCTCGCTTCGCCGGCAGGCGATCCGGGCAGGGGCGGCGCGGTGGAACGGTACGTGTGGCCGGTGGGGGTGGTGAGTTCGATGGTGTGCCGAGCGCCAATGCTCGAGGCGGATCCGGGTGCGGCTCCGGGGCTGGGGCGTGCTTTCCAGCCGGGGGTTTCTTTGGTGTGGTTGCAGGCTTCGCAGAGTCCGGCGGCGTTGTCCGTGGTGGTCGGGCCGCCGGTGTGCCAGGGAATGATGTGGTCCAGGTGGCGGATGGGCGCGTCGCAGTAGGGAGTTCGGCAGGTGTCGTCTCTGGCCTGGATGAAGCGGCGGTGCCCGGGCGGGAAGAGCCGGGCGCGGGAGTCCATCCCCACAAGCTCGCCGGTGCCGGGGTGGGTGTAGAGCCGCCGGAGCCAGGTCTTGAAGTCCCGGTCCTTGGCGTCCGTCCCGGCGCCGGCGCGTTCCCGGGCCCAGCCGGCGGGGACGGTGCCGTAGCCGGGGAGCCGGGCCGGTTCGGCACCGGCCTGGAAGAGGGCGCGGTCGGTCATGATGACCTGGATCTCGACGCCTCTGATCCCGCCCGGGGTTCCGGTGGTGCGTTCGACCAGGGCATCGGCCATGAGCTGCCCGCGGCCCCTCGGGTCCCCGGCGGCGCGGAGGGTGTCGGCGTGCCCGTTCAGCGCCTTGTAGACGGCGACGCCGGCGCTCACGGGCAGCAGGGCGGTCAGATGGCACATGGTGTCGGGGGCCGGGCGGAGGCTGACGTGCCGCTCGGTGGCGGCGTGCGCGGCGCGTTCGGTCACCGAGCGGGGGTCACACCGGTACGCGGCGGCCCGGGCCGCGGCCACCAGGGACCGGTCACCGG